>JAKPGH010000207.1 GCA_029550985.1 Bacillota bacterium | reverse complement strand
CCTTGCCGCCCTCAACCTGCAGGTGGGCTCCGGCTTTTTGACGCTGACCCTGCTGGCCACCGGAGTGTGCGCCATTCCCCTTTACATGGGCTGGGGGGTAGATGAAAACGCTTTGGTCCTTCTGGCTTTCTGTTTGCTGGTGTTGCTGGTGCACCAGCTCAACCTCATCGCCGTGCTGCGGGACCAGTATGGGGAAAAATCGGCGGGCGCTTTGGCCCTTCTCATGCTGCCGGTCTGCGCTGGAATCTTTTTGCTGGCGGGCTCCGCCCCCAAACCCGATGTGGAGTCCCTGCAAAAGCAGGAATTGCCCGACATTTCCGGCGCCGCCGACAATCTGCTTTACTATCTGATGCCGGACCAGATTTTCTCCTGGTCGGAGGACGGGAAGAAGCTGGGCGGCCCCCGCCATCCCAACGACAACTTTGTGATGGAAGTGTCGGCGCCGGACCAGGTCTATCTGGCGGGAAGCGCCCATGACATTTACACCGGCTCTTCGTGGGAAAAAAGCCGAAACGGCAACGTTCCTTTACAAGAGGCAGAGGCCGGCCTTTACGACGTCAACGCCTACGGCGACCTTGTTTACAATCAGCTTTACTTTATGCGCTACTACGCCCAATCCATGGAGGAGCTTACCGTCATCACTGGGAACGCCCGCACCAAAACCATCTTTGCCCCTCCTTTTGTCCAGAGCCTCGCCATCCAGGACATTGTCCCCTCCATGGACGATTACGGAATGCTGCTGGGTGATAAGCCTCTGCCCAAAGAGCACACCTACACCCAAACCTACATCGACTGGAACTTCTCCAACCCGTATATGCGGCGGGTGTTGCAAGAGCTTTCCTCCGGGGGAAGAACCGCCGAGGATTCCCAGGACGAGATGCTGGCCGCCTGCCTTTCCCTGCCGGACACCTTGCCCTTGCGGGTCAAAGAGCTGGCCCTATCCCTGACCGAAGGCTTGAGCAGCGACTACGACAAGCTGGTTGCCATTCAAAATTACCTGTCCCAATTCCCCTACACGTTGGACCCGGAAAACGTCCCCGCCGGCGAGGATTTTGTGGACTACTTCCTCTTTACCGGGCGTGAAGGGTACTGCGTTTACTACGCCACCGCCATGGCGGTGCTGGGGCGCTGCGCCCAAATCCCCACCCGCTATGTGGAGGGGTTTGTGCTGCCCCGGGAAAAAAACGCTAATGGCAACTACACCGTCACCAACCAGCAGGCCCATGCCTGGGTGGAGGCCTGGTTCCCCGATTTTGGCTGGGTGAAGTTTGACCCCACCCCGCCGCTGGGAGCAGGCACCGGCCCGGAAGAGCCGGAATCTTCCCAGCCGGAAGAGGAGCCGGAGGAGAACGAGGAATCCTTACCCGAAAGCTCTCAGCCGCAAGAGCCCGAGCCCTCCATCGTCAGCGAGCCGGAGGAGCCGGAACCTTCCCTCCCCGACCTTCCGGAGGAGCCCCAAGGACCCGAAACCAAGCCTTCTTCCAAAGGTGTGGGGGCCCTCCTGTGGGGATTGTTGGCAGTTTTGGCGGCGGGGGGCGGGCTGTACCTCTACGGCCGCTATCGCATTAACCGGTATCGGCAGCAGCTGGAAGCCATCGACGCCCTTCCCAACCGGGAGGCGGTTATCCGCTGGTTTGAGCGGATTGTCAAAGCTCTGTCCGCGCTGGGCTACCCCATCCGGCAGGGGGAAACGGCGCTGACCTACGCCCAGCGGGTGGAAGAAGCTCTTTCCACGCCGGAACACCCCATTCCCCTGTGGGAGCTTGCCAAAATCTTTTGCCTTGCCTCCTACAGCCGACAGGAAATCACCCCATCCCACCGGGAACAGATGAAGGAATGTTACCGGCAGTTGACCGCTCGCCTGGAGCAGGCTGCAAAGCAAAAAATCTTCTATGATTGGAAGCGGTACCTGCTGGGAAAATTTTAAAGCTGTAATCTTTCGACCACATGGCAGGTTAAACTTAATGAAAAGGCGGTGGCGCTTTGCTCTTTCTACTGACCTTTTCCTCTGCGGAGGAACGGGACCTGTTTGAGTATCTTTACCAGAAGTACAAAAAACTGTGCCTGAAAAAGGCTTACGAAATTTTGCAGGACTACTCCCTGGCGGAAGACGCCGTCAGCGAGGCTTATCTGCGGGTTTACAAGAACCTGCATAAAATCGAGGACCCGGATTCGGGCCGAACGGCGGCTTTTCTGGTCACCATCACCCGGAACGCAGCCCTCACCATGCTGTCCAGGGAACAGAAGCCTCTGGAGGAGCTGGACGAAGGGCAGGAGGACTCCTTTGCGCTGGTGGATTTCGCCCTGTCCCGGGAGTTTGTCCGCGGCGCCTACCGGCTGCTGGACCAGATGGACGAAGAGCTGCGCCATGTCTTTCTCTTAAAATTCGCCTACGATATGGGCAACAAGGAAATCGCCCGGGCGCTGAACATCAGCCAAAACCTGGTGGGGGTACGGCTGCACCGGGCCAAAAAGAAGTTGGCCGACCTTTTGGTAAAGGAGGGGTTTGTCGGTGCCTAACCAAAACAGCGACGATTTGTTCCGGCAAATCGCCTCGGATTACGTGGATGCCTGGGGCAAAAGCCTGCAGGAAGAGCAAAAGGAACTGGAGCAGGATTCCGCCCTTGCCCTCCACCCCCGTATGGACCGGAAGGTGTTGGGTCAGGTGGCGGCCCGCAAGCGCCGCAGAACGGCGGGGGCCTTGGGAGCGGTGGCAGCCTGCCTAGCCCTTGCCATTTTGCTGCCTCGGGCGTCCAACATGGGAATGGGGAGCACATCCCAATATGCCGCCTCCTCCACGGAACAGAAGGCGGCGGAAATCGCAAGAGTTCCGGAAGCGTTGCCGGACGACCAGGCCTTTGCCCTGGCGGAACCGGAGGAGGACAGGCTGGACGCCCAGGCCCTCCCGGAATCCACTCTAGAGAAAGAATCGCCCGCGGAATCTGCCCCCTTGCCGGAGCAGGGGAATGGGGTCATCCCCTTACCCTTCACGCTGCCGGAGCATCTGACCATTCTTTCGGCGGAGCGGGAAGGGGAAAAGAGCGTCTATCATTTGGAAAGCTCCTCCTCCGACCCCATCGTGCTGACCTTGGAGAGCACCTCCCGCTTTCCCGACACCGAGGGGCTGACTCCGGTGGATATTGACGGGCAAACCGTCTACACCGCCTCCCGTCCGGAAGAGCAGTTCCTCACCTTCCAGAAGGACGGCATCCTTTATGAAATGACCTGCCCTTCCGACCTGGAGGCTTTGATTGCCCTCAGCCGCGCCATCCTGCAGGCCTGATTGGATTGCGTTTTCGCGTCGCAAATGGTATCATAATTCCATACCACAATGAAAGGGAGATGACTCTGTGGCGACTCCTCATATCAGCGCCGCTCCCGGTGAGATTGCCAAAACCGTTTTGATGCCGGGAGACCCTTTGCGGGCAAAGTTTGTGGCCGAAACCTTTTTGGAAAACCCCGTTCAGTTCAACGAGGTGCGGGGGATGCTGGGCTTTACCGGCGCGTATCGGGGCAAGCCGGTTTCGGTAATGGGCAGCGGCATGGGAATGCCCTCCATCGGCATATACTCCTACGAGCTCTTCACCCAATACGGGGTGGAAAACATCATCCGCATCGGCTCCGCAGGTTCCTATTGCGATAAGCTGGACCTCTTTGACCTGTTGCTGGTCACCGCCGCCTGGAGCGAGTCCTCGTTTGCCAGGGTGCAAAGCGGCTTTCAGGGTGACACCGTCCTCCCCGACCCGGAGCTTTGCGACAGACTGCGGGCCAGCGCCAAAGCCCTCGGTTACTCCTTGCAGGAGGGCACCGTTCACTCCACCGACGTGTTTTATCAGGAGGACAAAGGCTCCGACATTCCCTACTGGCAGGCCCTGTATCGGGACAGGGGCTGCGTGGCGGTGGAGATGGAGAGCTTTGCCCTGTTCCACAACGCCAGAATCACCGGCAAAAAGGCCGCCTGCCTGCTGACCATTTCCGACAGCTTTGTGTCCCATCAGGAGACCACCCCCCAGCAGCGGGAAAAGAGCTTTACCGCCATGATGGAGGTTGCCCTGGGCATTTTATAAGAAGAAAAAGAGCCGCCTTCTTGGGCAGCTCTTTTTTATTGCGGCGTCCTGATATCGGGAGGCCATCCGTTCGGACGCCTTCTCGTTGTGTATTCCCATGCAGTTAAGGCAGTCGGGTATTGGTTACCAGCAAATCGCCGCCCCAGGAGGTGTAAAAGTGGAGGAAGCCTCGGCTGTCCACCCAGTGCTGGGGGCGCTCGATTTCCCGGTAGGTGTTGGACTCCGGATGATAGGCGTAAAAGAACAGGTTTTCCACATCAAGCCCCGAAAGGTCCAATTTGGCCGCCACCTCAATCGGCCGGGCAAAATCTCCCTGATAACCGAGGCTGACCACCCGAAAGTCTCCTCCGAAATGGCGTTGGAATAGCTCCCGGGTTCTTGCGGCCTGCAGGCTGAATGTGGAAGCCGAAAGGTCGCAGGGGCCCGTCAACGCCGAGGGCTTGACGGCAAGGCGCACGTCCACCCCTCTGCCCCGTTCCCCGAGGGAAAAGCTGTAAATCAACAAGGGGAATTGCTGTTCTTCCTCCCAAAGGGTTTGCAGCACTTCGGCGGTCAGTTCCTTGGGGTTGACCAGGCGGAGCACCGCCTGCCCACTTTGCTGTTCCCGGGCCTGCTGCACAGCCGTGTAGGTGGCAAACGCTATCTGCGCCTTGTCTACGACCTCATGCAGTTGGCCGTTGGAATGGTTCATATCGGTATTGGAGGAATCGCCGCCGTCGTCAGCATTCTGATTGTTATTTTGCTCCCGGGTCGGCGGGTTGTTTTCCGGCGGGGCGGGGGGTGGGGTTTCCTTGCTTTTGCCGGGATATTCCCCTTCGCCGGTGGGGACAGTGGCAAGGCTTCCGCCTTTCAGGTTGGCGATGACGCTGCCCGCTGCGGTGACAATGGGGGTGCTGGCGATGACGCCGGCATTGTACACCTGACCCCCGGTCAAATTGTAGAAGGGGCCGCCGCCAATCATAGCTCCCGCGGCATTGTTGATTCGTCCCCCGTTGCGAATGGGCCCGCTGACGGTTCCTCTGTTGTCCAGCAGCCCGCCGCTCTCCAGGCACAGTTCAGCCCCTTCTTTCATCTGCAGCATCCCGCCCCCGTGCAGGCTGAAGCTCTGCCCCGAAGTTAAGGTCAGACTTCTCTGAAGTTCGGCGCTTCCCTCCAGCTCATAGCTGCAAACAAGGGAAGAAAGCGTCTGCATCAGGGCAGAAAGGTCGGTGCCGCCGCTTTGCTGCAGCGAAATGTTCGGGGCGTTTCCCCGCAGGGTAAAGCTTCCCTGGCCAAAGAAGCAAAACAGGCCCGAGCCTGTGTAATTGTCACACAGCTTTTGGTCCTTTACCGTAAGTTCTACGAGGTTGGAGGATTCCCCCACCGGAATCTTGAAGCTGCTTCCCAAAAGGTACAAGCCTTGCGGGAAGGTTACCTTGCGCAGTTTTGTCCCCGTCAGTGTCAGATGGGAATTGTTAAAGACGACGGGATACTGCCCCGTCAGCGTGGAAACGCCCTCCAGGTCCTGCGCCAGTTGATGGACCAACAGTCCAACGGGTGTGAAGCCATCCTTTTCTCCATTCAGCTTGGAATGGATGGTTTCCAAATCCAAACCCAATACGGAGTTCAGCAGAGGGGTATCGGGTTTTCTGGGGTTTTTCAAAACATCATCGACAGGAAAAGCGGTGTAGCGGTCGCCCCTTACGCAAATAAGATAATAATGGTTCCCGCCTTCCTCGCTTGCCAACATCCTGCAGGGGAAAAGCAAAATGGCCACCGCCAAAGCAACTGCCAATATCCTTTTCATGTTCTCCCTCCAACACCGTCCACATTTTGTCACTTTTTGTCATTATATGGAATTTTTGAGTGGTTTTCAAGAGATGTCCCAAAGATCTTTGCAGACAAAAAAGCCCTTCGCCATCCGGGATGGCAAAGGGCTTTTACATTTACTTGTCGTGTGGAATTACTTGCTGGCGGCTTCGACGATAGCGGCAAAGTCGGCGGGTTTGAGGGAGGCGCCGCCAATCAGCCCGCCGTCCACATCCGGCTGAGCCAGCAGCTCGGCGGCGTTGGAAGCGTTCATGCTGCCGCCGTACTGGATGGTGGTGGCATCGGCAGTTGCCTTGTCATACAGCTCGGCCAGGACACCGCGGATAAAGCCGCACACTTCTCCCGCCTGCTCGGCCGTGGCGGTTTTGCCGGTTCCAATGGCCCAAACAGGCTCGTAGGCAATGATAATCCGCTGCATTTCCTCTTTGGAAACGCCGTTCAGCGCCACCCGAGTCTGCATGCCGCAAATCTCCCGGGTGATGCCCTGTTCCCGCTGCTCCAGCAGTTCGCCGACGCAGAGAATCACGGTCAGGCCGGCGTCCAGAGCGGCCCGCACCCGCTTGTTGACGGTGACATCGGTCTCCCCAAAGTACTGTCTGCGCTCCGAGTGGCCGATGATGACGTATTGCACTCCCAGCTCGGCCAGCATGTCGGCGGAAATTTCACCGGTAAAGGCTCCGGACTTTGCCCAATGGCAGTTTTGAGCACCCACTTTGATGTTGGTGCCTTTGGTTGCCTGCAGAGCCACATCCAGATCGGTAAAGGGAGTGCAGATAACCACATCGCAACCAGCATCCTTCACCTTAGGAATCAGCTCCTCCACCAGAGCCTTGGCCTCGGCCCGGTTTTTGTTCATCTTCCAGTTGCCCGCAATGACGGCCTTGCGCAGATTCTTGTTCATGGTACGCTCTCCTTTGATGTATAAAGTAAAATTAACGCTCCAGATTTTGACTGCGAGCCGGGCCGACTCCCACCATGCGGATGGGGCAGCCGCTGACTTCCTCTAAAAAGGCAATGTATTTTTTGCAGTTTTCCGGCAGCTCCTCAAAGCTCCTGCAGTTGGAAATGTCCTCCTGGAAGCCGGGCATCTCCACATATTCCGGCGTGCACCCTTCCAGCTCCTCGTAGGAGGGCGGGAAGTCGGTGATGCGGGTGCCGTCCGCCTTGCGGTAGGCCGTGCAGACCTTGAGAACCGGCAAGCCCTGCAGGGTGTCCAGTTTGTTCACCGCCAGACTGGTCAACCCGTTGACCCGCACCGCGTGGCGCAGAATGACGGCGTCAAACCAGCCGACCCGGCGAGGGCGCCCGGTGTTGGTGCCGTATTCGTGGCCCTTCTCTCGGATGAAATCGCCCACTTCCCCAAACAGCTCGGTGGGGAAGGGGCCTTCTCCCACCCGGGTGGTGTAGGCCTTGGAAACACCGATGACTTCGTCAATCAACGTGGGGCCGATGCCCACGCCGGTGCAGACGCCGCCGGAAACAGGGTGAGAACTGGTGACATAAGGATAGGTTCCCAAATCCAAATCCAGCAGAGTGCCCTGTGCCCCTTCGAAAAGGACCTCCTTGCCTTCCTGAATGGCGTTCCACACCGCCACCGAAACATCTTCCAGATAGGGGGCAAGGCGCCGGCCGTACTGGGTGTACTCCTCAATAATGGCCTCCAAATCCAAAGGCTGGCTGCCGTAAACCTTTTCGATGACCGCGTTTTTCAGCTGCCCCACCACTTTGACCTTTTCGGCAAACAGCTTGGGGTTGCACAGGTCACTGAGCCGCAGACCGGTCCGCTCCGCCTTATCCATGTAACAGGGGCCAATTCCACGGCGGGTGGTGCCGATTTTGGAATCGCCCAACTTGTCCTCGCTCAATCCGTCCAAAACCCGATGCCAGGGCATGACCACATGAGCCCGGGGGTCGATCCGCAAATGTTCGCAGGTCACACCCCTGGCCTGTAAGCCGTCGATTTCGGCCAAAAGGGCCTTGGGGTCCACCACCACACCGCTTCCGATCAGGCAGCGAACCTGAGGATAAAGCACTCCCGAAGGCATGAGAGCCAGCTTGTACACCTCGCCGTTGCAATTGACAGTGTGGCCGGCGTTGTTCCCTCCCTGGGAACGAACCACCACATCCGAGCGGGAAGCCAAGATGTCGATAATCTTGCCCTTTCCCTCGTCGCCCCACTGTACCCCTACTACCACTTTTGTCGGCACTTTAGGCACTCCTCTTTTCCATTGGTATCTTGCCCGTCAGAACCAGCGGGCAAAACCTGCTTTGTTATTGTCCATACCAGGGCAAATATTATGCGCGGCCGTCGCCGTTTCTGCGACAAACTTTTGAGTTTTCCACACTTGCCAGCGCAACAGGTACATTATAGCAAACTCATCCAAAAATGGCAACGAAACAGCAAAAAGGTTTCTCATTCGGAAGTTTCCAACACCCCTTGCTGCAGCAGGTGGGCAAGCTGGGTGTACCGCTTGACCTTCCGGTCGTTGCGCACCGTTTGGACAATGGTGCCCTTTTCTCCCAAAATTATCAGCAGCTTTTTGGCACGGGTAACGCCGGTGTACAGGATGTTGCGGTAGTACAGTTTGGGGTGAAAGCGCATCAGGGGGATGATGACCGCTTCGAACTCGCTGCCCTGGCTTTTGTGGACGGTGATGGCGTAGGCGTGTTCAATTTCATCCACCATGTCGGTGGTGTACTGGGCCACCCGGTCGTCGTATCGAATCAAAATGGTTTGGCTGGGGCGGTCGATCATTTCAATGACCCCGATATCCCCGTTAAAGACGCCGGTTCCCTCTTCGCCGTCGTCCTTTTTCCAGAGGATGTCGTAGTTGTTTTTAATCTGCATCACCTTGTCCCCCTCCCGGAAGAGGGTGTTGCCAAACAAAAATTGGGCCTTGGCGGGGTCTTTGGGGTTGAGCCGCTCCTGCAAAATCCGGTTGAGCCCCTGGGTGCCGATGGCTCCCACCCGGGAGGGGGCAATGACCTGAATATCCCACATGGGGTCGAAGCCGTAGGCCTGGGGCAGGCGGCGGGCGCACAAATCCGCCACCGTTTCCGCCGTCTGCTCGTAGCTGTGCCGCTCCAGGAAAAAGAAGTCGTTGTCCCGGCTGGAAAGGTCGGGCTCCTCTCCCCGCAGAATGGCGTGGGCGCTTTGGATGATGGCGCTCTGCTCCGCCTGACGGAAAATCCTTCCCAGATGGACGGCGGGGATGACGTCGCTGGCCAGCATATCCCGCAGCAAATTTCCCGGCCCCACCGAAGGCAGCTGGTCGGGGTCCCCCACCAATATCAGCCGGGTGGAAAGGCGCAGCGCCTTGATGAGGGAACACATCAGCGGAGTGTCCACCATGCTGACCTCGTCCAGAATCACCACGCTTTGGCGCAGGGGGTTCTTTTCATCCCGCTTAAAGCGGTGTTTCCCGGTCTCCGGGTCCCGGTAGTCCACCTCCAGCAGCCGGTGAATGGTGGAGGCTTCCCGCCCGGTCACCTCGCTCATCCGCTTGGCGGCCCGCCCGGTGGGCGCCGCCAGCGCCACCTTTTCCCCCTGCTGCTCCAGCAGGGTGAGGATGGCGTTGAGGGTGGTGGTTTTTCCGGTTCCGGGGCCGCCCGTCAAAATAAACACGCTGCTGTTAAGGGCCATTTCAATGGCTTTTTTCTGGAGCTGGTCGTATTGAATGCCCAGCTGCCGCTCCAGCTGGGCAATCTCGCCGGAATAATCCCGCAGTTGGGACGGTGCGTTTTTCAGCATCAGGGCAAGCCGGCCGGCGATGTAGGTTTCCGCCAGATACAGCCGGCTTAAGTAGATGAAGTTGCGCCCTCCGAAGGTGTCGCTGACCAGCTCTCCTTCCTCCACCGCCTGCTCCAGCATTTCCTCCAGCAGCTCGTGGTTGTCCTGCGCGTCCAGCAGGGCGGCGGTGGTTTCCAGCAGCCGGTCCCGAGGCAGGCAGGTGTGGCCGTTGAGCAAATTGTGGGTCAGCACATGGGAAAGCCCCGCCTTTAATCTGCGGGAGTCGGTGGGGGCAAAGCTCATCTGCCGGGCGATGGCGTCAGCCCGTGCAAAGTCCAGCTCCACCGTCTCGTTGCAGAGCAGGTAGGGGTTTTCCTCCACCACCTGCTGGGTCAACGGCCCCCACAGCTTCCAGGCCCGGATGGAGGTGGCGGCGTCCAGCCCGAACCGGGACAGAAACAGCATGGCGGTGCGGATGCCGAAAATATGCCGGTACTGCTCGTAAATCTGATTGGCTTTTTTGGGGGAGATGCCCGGCACTTCCGAGAGCTTTTGAGGGTCCTTTTCGATGACTTCCAGGGTTTTGTCCCCGAACATCTGAACCATTCGCCGGGCCAGCACCGGTCCGATTCCCTTGATGACCCCGGTGCTGAGATATTTGAGAATGGCGGAGGCGGTGGCAGGCATCTGCCGTTCACAAACCTCCGCCTTAAATTGTTGTCCGTAGGTGGGGTGATTGACGTAACGCCCGGTGAGGGCCACTTCTTCTCCCGGGGCCACGCCGGGGATATTCCCCACCGCCGTCACCAGTTCGGTGCCGGTGTCCAGCTCCATCACCACGTAGCCGGTTTCCTGGTTTTGATAGACGATGTCCTCCACCGTTCCGGTCAGGGTGATGAGAGGTTGGGGAGTCTGCACAGCTTCACCCCCTTTCCAGAGATGGAACTACCTGAGCGCAAACAGGGCGTCCCGCAACAGCTCTCCCACGGTGGGGTGAGCGTAGACCGTTTTCTTCAGGTCGGCAATCTTCATGCCGCTCTCCATGATGGGAGCCACCCCCGAAATCAGCTCGGAGGCGTAGCTGCCCAACAGGTGTACCCCCAGCAGCCGTTCTCCCTTGCCGTCGGCAATCACCTTGCAGATGCCGTCTCCGCCCTGAACTTCCGCCAAAAAGCGGCCGGAATACCGCAGGGAAAGGCTGGCGGTTTGAATGTCAATCCCCTGCTCCCGGGCGGCCTGCTCGGTCAGTCCGATGCCGGCAGCCTCGGGGCTGGTGTAAAGGACGGCGGGGATGGCGTGATACCGCATGGCGTCGGGAATTCCCAGCATGTCGTTGACGGCCACTTCCGCCTCCCGATAGGCGGTGTGGGCCAGCAGGGAGCGGCCGTTCACATCCCCCGCCGCCCAGATGCCGGGCACGGCGGTGCGCATCCGCTCGTCAGTTTCCAGTTGCCCTTTGGCGCCGGGGATAAGGCCCACCGTTTCCAGGCCCAGACCTTCCGTCACCGGAACCCGTCCGCCGGCCAGCAACACTTTGCGGGCGGAAAGTACCTGTTCCCTGCCGTCTACCTCATAAGTAAGGGAACCTTCCTCCACCCGGGTCACCCGGCAGCCTAACTGGAAGGCAATCCCCTTCTTTTTCAGCTGGGCCAGCAGCATGTCGGAAATAGCGCAGTCCATGCCGGCGGCGATGCGGGGGAGCATCTCCAGCACCGTCACCTTGCTGCCCGCCGCTTTGTAATAGCAGGCAAGCTCCAGGCCGACGACGCCGCCGCCGATGACCGCCAGCTCTTCCGGCACTTCGGGCAGGGAAAGGGCTTCCCGGCTGGTGATGGCAAACCCGCTAGTCAGCGCCTCCTTTAATCCCGGAATGGGAGGAATGGCGGGGGCGGAGCCGGTGGCGATCAGAATGCGGGGGGCAGCGTAAAGCGCATCCCCAATGCGCACCAAAAAGTTTTCGCCCTGTTTTCCCTCCAGCCGGGCGGGGGACTCAAGGACGGTGACGCCGGCTTGTTCCAGAGATTTAGCAACGCCCCCGGTCAGCATCTTGACCACCCGGTTTTTGCGGGCCAGCACCTTGGGGTGGTCCAACGAAGCGTCGCCGGTCGTCACCCCGTAGGTTCCGGCGGACTTTACCGTCTCCAGCACCTTGGCGCTGTGAAGCAGCGCCTTTGAGGGAATACAGCCTTCGTTGAGGCAAACTCCTCCCAAGGCCCGCCGCTCCGCCAGAATGGTTTGCAGCCCGGCGGCCGCGGCCCGCTCCGCCGCCCGATAGCCGGCGGGCCCTCCTCCTACGATGATCAGCTGCGCTGTCGTCATGGCAGTCTCCTTTTATTTTATTTGGTGCCGAAAATTCGGTCGCCGGCATCTCCCAGTCCGGGGACAATATAGGCGTGGTCGTTGAGCCGCTCGTCCAGAGCCGCGCAGTACACGTTGACGTCGGGATGGGTTTTGGTCAGCAGCTCCAGGCCTTCGGGAGCGGCGATGATGCAGAGGAAGTGAATGCTCAAAGCGCCTCTTTGCTTAATGAGGTGAATGGCGTCCACAGCGGAACCACCGGTGGCCAGCATGGGGTCCACCACAAACACTTCCCGCTCGCTAATGTCGGAGGGCAGCTTGCAGTAATACTCCACCGGCTGATGGGTCTCCGGGTCCCGATAGAGGCCGATATGCCCCACTTTAGCGGCGGGAATCAGCTGCAGGATTCCATCCACCATGCCGAGGCCTGCCCGCAAAATGGGCACAACTGCCAGCTTGCGGCCGGACAGCACCCGAGTCTTGGCGATGCCGACGGGGGTTTCCACCTCGGCTTCCTCGGTGGGAAGGTTGCGAGTGGCTTCGTAGCACATCAGTCCGGAAATTTCGGAAATCAGTTCCCGGAATTCTTTGGTGCCGGTGTTTTTGTCCCGCAGGTGAGAGAGTTTGTGCTGAATGAGGGGGTGGTCAAAGATGACTGGTTTTTGCATGTCCATTGCTCCTTCCGTGTAGGTCCGCTTCGTCGATCTTTCTTGCTAACGTTGGGTATCCTTTCCTTCGGCATGGCAGCCCTGGAAAGCCCGCCGCTTTGCAGGGCAAACTCTCAGGCCGCCGAGCCTCCGGTTCCTTCCTTGCGTTACCGCTTTTGGTCCAGGTCGGCCAGTTGACCTACCCGGCGGGCGTGGCGCTCCCCTTCGAATTTGGTTTCCAAAAAGGCGTCCACCAATTCGACGGCAAGGCCGGCTCCCACCACCCGCCCGCCCAGGCACAGAACGTTGGCGTTGTTGTGGGCCCTCGCCATGCGGGCGGAAAAAGTGTCGGAGCAGACGGCGGCGCGAATGCCCTTGATTTTGTTGGCGGCGATGGAAATGCCGATGCCGGTGCCGCAAAAGAGCAGCGCCAGTTCGCATTCGCCGTCCAGCACCGCCTGACAGGGGGCCTGCGCCATCAGGGGATAGTCGCAGCTTTCCTCGCTGTGGGTGCCAAAGTCCTTGTAGGCGATTCCTTTTTCCTCCAAATGTTTCTTAATTGCTTCTTTTAAGGCGTAGCCGCCGTGGTCGCTTCCCAGTGCCACCATTGTGTTATCATCCTTTCGGTTATTGTTGCCGGAGTTTTGCCTGCTGTTCCCGCTCCATCCGCTCCCGCTCCGCCTGAGGAAGCCGCAGATAAGCAGGGGCCAGTTGTTCGGCGGATATCAGCTTCTTCTGTTCCGCCATGCCGGCGGCCACCGCCGCCACCCACCCCGCCCGCTGATGACGGCACCCTTCCGGCGCCAGCCGCAGGTTGGGCAGGTCCTTAAGAGCCTGATAACAGAGGACGCTTCCGTCCCCCACCAGCATCACAGGGCCGTCCAGGGGGGCCAGGATTTTCCCCAACTCCGCCACGGAAAGGGCCTGGTCGGGGGAAAGGCGCTCTAGGACGCCGTCGCGGCTGCGAAACAGGGCGGTGTAAACCTGGCTTCGCCGGGCGTCCATTACCGGGGCCACGTACCCTTCAAACCCGGGGACGCCCGCCGCCAAAGCCTCCAGCGTGGATACTCCGGCGCAGGGTTTGTCCAAAGCCATCGCCATTCCCTTGACGCTGGCAATGCCGATGCGCAGCCCGGTAAAGGAACCGGGGCCGGTGGTCACCGCCAGCAGGTCCACATCGGAAAGTGCGACGCCGGTGATGTGGAGCAGAGCCTCCACCATGGGCATGGCAGTTTGTGAGTGGGTCAAACCCACGTTGCAGAAAAACTCCCCCGCCAGTACCCCATCCTGCCAAAGGGCACAGGATGCGGCCTGTGAGGAGGTGTCTACGGCCAATATGGTCACGGGTTGTTCACCCTTTCTTGAATTTCGATGATTCGCTGGTTTTCCTGTTCTCCCTTTCGAATCATCACCACAATATGCCTGGGAGGAAGATGCTCCTCTATATTCTCGCTCCATTCCACCGCCAAAATACAGTCTTTCCGGTTTAAGTAATCAAAATAACCGGTGGACTCCAAAGAATCTTCCCCCTCCACCCGATACATATCAAAATGGCAGAGGGTGATGTTCCGCCCCGGATACTCGTTGATGAGGGCAAAGGTGGGGCTGCTCACTTCCCTGGGGTCCAGCCCAAGACCTTCCGCCAAGCCGCGGACAAAGGCGGTCTTTCCAGCGCCCAATCCGCCGTACAGGGCGATGACGTCGC
The DNA here is from genome assembly GCA_029550985.1 of Bacillota bacterium. Lineage (GTDB taxonomy): Bacteria > Bacillota > Clostridia > Oscillospirales > Ruminococcaceae > WRAV01. The sequence continues at coordinate 650 of JAKPGH010000207.1, read as the reverse complement.
CGGGCTTGAGGGATTTGGCAAATTCTTTGGCCAGATGTGCAGTTTCGGTCTGGCTGTTGGTGCGGTAAATCAAAGCGGCTTCCTCTCTTTATGATGTAGCAGTGAGTTTCTACCGGCTCGTTGGCCGTTACACAGTGTAGCACCCCGGCGGGGAAAAAGTCAACGCGCAAGCGGTAAGAATCCCTATTTTTTACACTCCGATTTCGCATTTCCATTGGGGCTTAAGGCCGCGGAGATAAGGCCTACATAAATGGGGGCAAACCGGTCGGAAATGACGGGAGGCTCCAGCTCCTGCTCCAGCCGGAGGGTATTGGTGCCGCGGCTCACCGGCAGGGACAAGGTGACGGTGGTGCCTTTTCTCGGCTGGGAGCGAATATCCAGGTCGCCGTCGTGGGCGTTGGCCATCAGGCGGGCAATGGCGAGCCCCAAGCCCGCCCCTAGCCCCGAACAGGCGTGCTGGTAGGAAAAGTACGGGCGGGTGACGTCGGGCAGCACCTCCGCCGGAATCCCCAAGCCCTTGTCGGACACCCGGAGCAGCACCCGGTCCCCGTCGGAGGAAAGGGACAGCGCCACTTCCACCTCGTTGCCCTCTTTGGTGAAATAAAACGCGTTGTGAAGAATGTTAAAGAAGGCGGCTTCCAGGCGGGCGA
>JAKPGH010000120.1 GCA_029550985.1 Bacillota bacterium | reverse complement strand
TCAAAGCATCTTTCAAAACGTACCCAATATCTCCAAGGCTGTGGTCAGCGTCCACTGCCACAACGATTTGGGAATGGCCGTCGCCAACACCCTTTCCGCCATCGAAAACGGCGCCCGGCAAATTGAGACCACCATCAACGGCTTGGGCGAGCGGGCCGGCAACTGCTCCATGGAAGAAGCGGTGATGGCCCTGACGGTGCGTTCCAGCTACTACGGCTTGGAGCACGGCATCGACACCACCAAAATTTACCGCACCAGCCAGAGAGTTTCCAAGTTTACCGGCGTTCCGGTGGCCGTCAACAAGGCCATTGTGGGCGCCAACGCCTTCGCCCACGAATCGGGCATCCACCAGCACGGCGTTCTGGCCAACCCCATGACCTACGAGATTATGACTCCCCAGTCGGTGGGCAAAACCGACAGCACGTTGGTGCTGGGCAAACTGTCCGGGCGCCACGCTTTTACCGAAAAGCTCAGCTCCATGGGCTACAACCTTTCCAAAGAAGAAATCGACGACGCCTTTGCCCGCTTCAAGGTGTTGGCCGACAGGAAGAAAACCATCACCGACCAGGATTTGGAAGTGCTGATTACCCAAAAGGTGGCGGAGGTTCCCGAGTTCTACCGGCTGGAAACCTTCCAGATTCAAAGCGGCAACAAGATGCACGCCATGGCCAGCGTCACCCTGGTGCACAACGACCAGGAATTCACCCAGGCCGCCACCGGCGACGGTCCCATCGACGCGGCCTACAACGCCGCCGCCCAGATTGTGGGAGGGGAGTGGCATCTGACAGCCTACGACATCAAGGCGGTCACCGAAGGAGAGGACGCTTTGGGCGAAGTGATTGTCCGGGTCAACCGGGATGGGAAAACCTTCACCGGCCGAGGGGTTTCCACCGACATTATCGAAGCTTCCATCCTCGCCTACGTCAACGCCATCAATCGGGCTCTTGCCCATGTAGAACGGGTCCGGGTATAGGGAATCACCGGAAGGAGGCAGCATTATGGCAATGACCATGACGCAGAAGATTCTGGCGGCCAAAACCGGCCTGCCTTACGTGACGGCCGGCCAGCTCGTTGAGTGCAAGCTGGACTTTGTGTTTGCCAACGACATCACCGGCCCGGTGGCCATCGACGAGTTTTACAAAATGGGGGCGGACCGGGTGTTCGACCCCGACAAGGTGGCTCTGGTGCCCGACCACTTCACCCCCAACAAGGATATCGCCGCCGCCCAACTGGCAAAGAAAACCCGGGAGTTTGCCCGCAGGATGAAAGTCCACTATTTTGAGGTGGGCAGGGTGGGAATCGAACACGCCCTGCTGCCGGAAAAGGGCCTCATCAAACCGGGGGACGTGGTGATTGGCGCCGACAGCCACACCTGCACCCACGGCGCCCTGGGTGCCTTCGCCACAGGGGTCGGCTCCACCGACATGGCGGCGGGCATGGCGACGGGAAAGGCCTGGTTCAAAGTCCCGGAGGCCATTAAGGTCACCCTTCGGGGAAAGCTTAGGCCCTATGTGTCGGGCAAGGACGTCATCCTCCACCTCATCGGTATGTTGGGAGTGGACGGCGCCCGGTACCAGTCCCTGGAGTTTGCGGGGGATATCGACTCCCTTTCCATGGACGACCGCTTTACCATCGCCAACATGGCCATTGAGGCCGGCGCCAAAAACGGCATCTTCCCGGTGGACGGCCGGACGCTGGAATACCTTTCCGCCCACGGCGCCTCCCCGGGTGTGGCATACACCGCCGACCCCGACGCCCCGTACGCCCGGGAATTGGTCATCCAACTGGACGAGGTGCCGATGACGGTGGCGTTTCCCCATCTGCCGGAAAACGCCAAAACCATTCAGGAAGCGGAAGATGCCCGTATTGCCATCGACCAGGTGGTCATCGGCTCCTGCACCAACGGCAGAATCAGCGATATGCGGGCCGCCGCCGAAATTTTAAAGGGCCGCACCGTTGCGGACCGTGTGCGGTGCCTCATCATCCCCGCCACCCAGGAAGTCTGGCTGCAGTGCGTGGAGGAAGGGCTGATGGACATCTTCGTCAAAGCGGGAGCGGCGGTTTCTACCCCCACCTGCGGCCCCTGCCTGGGAGGGCATATGGGAATCCTTGCTCCGGGAGAGCGGTGCGTTTCCACCACCAACCGCAACTTTGTCGGCCGCATGGGCCATGTGGACAGCGAAGTGTACCTGGCGTCTCCCGCGGTGGCTGCCGCTTCGGCGGTGACCGGCTACATCACCTCGCCCCACTCGCTGTAACGCCACATTTGGGGAAATCGCAGAGAGGAGGAACGGCCCATGAAATGCAAGGGCTTTGCACATAAATACGGCGACCATATCGACACCGACGTCATCATCCCCGCCCGAACTTTGAACAACCCCGACCCTGCCAACCTTGCCGCCCACTGTATGGAGGATATTGACAAGGACTTTGTCCGGCGGGTCCAACCGGGGGACATTATGGTAGGAGGCCTCAACTTCGGCTGCGGCTCCAGCCGGGAGCATGCCCCCATTGCCATCAAGGCGTCGGGCATCAGCTGCGTGATTGCCAAAAACTTTGCCCGCATCTTTTTCCGCAACGCCATCAACATCGGATTGCCGGTGCTGGAATGTCCCGAAGCCGCCGAGGAGGCCCAAAGCGGGGACGAAATTGAGGTGGATTTGGACACCGGCACCATCCGCAACCTCACCCGGGGCGGCACCTACACCGCCACCCCCTTTCCGTCCTTTATGCAGGAAATCATCTCCGCCGGGGGGCTGGTTAACTACATCAAATCCAGGGGAGAGGGGAGCCAGCCATGACCTATGACATCGCCGTACTGGCGGGGGACGGCATCGGTCCCGAAATCACCCAAGCTGCGATGGAGGTGCTGAAAGCCGCCGCCAAGCGGTTTGGATTTTCCGTTCGGCCCGTTCCCGCCCTCATTGGGGGGATAGCCATCGACCGGACCGGCGACCCCTTGCCGGAGGAAACCATCCGCATCTGCAAAAGCTCCGCCGCCGTTTTGCTGGGCGCGGTGGGCGGCCCCAAGTGGGACCAACTGCCCGGCGATGCGCGGCCGGAAAAAGGCCTGCTTCGCATCCGGGCCAGCTTAAAGCTGTTTGCCAACCTGCGGCCGGCGGTGGTCTATCCGGCGCTGCGCGCCGCTTCCCCCCTAAAGGATGAAATTTTGGGGGAGGGCCTGGATTTGATGATGGTGCGGGAGTTGACCGGTGGCATCTATTTCGGAGAGCGGGGGCGGGAAGAAAAGAACGGTATGACCCGCGCCTTCGATACCGAAAGCTACACCGTCGAGGAAATCCGCCGCATCCTCCGCGTCGCCTTTGACATTGCAAGGAAGCGTCGGGGCCGCCTGTGCTCGGTGGACAAAGCCAACGTGTTGGAAAGTTCCCGCCTGTGGAGGGAAACAGCCATAGAGCTTTCCGCCCAATACCCCGACGTGGAGCTGACCCACATGTATGTGGACAACGCCGCCATGCAGCTGGTGCGGGACCCCCGCCAGTTCGACACCATCGTCACCTCCAACCTGTTTGGGGATATTCTTTCGGATGAAGCCTCTCAGATTACGGGTTCTATTGGCATGTTGCCCTCCGCCTCGTTGGGGGAAAGCACCCTGGGGCTCTATGAGCCCATTCACGGCTCCGCCCCCGATTTGGCGGGCAAAGACATCGCCAACCCCATTGCCGCCATTCTGTCGGCGGCTATGATGCTCCGCTACTCCCTCGGCCAGCCCGCGGCGGCGGACGCCGTCGAACAGGCGGTCAACCGGGTATTGGAAGCGGGCGTTCGCACCGCGGATTTGGCGTCAAAAGGTGAGCTTGTGGTGGGCACCAAAGCCATGACGGCTCATATTCTCTCCGCTCTCGAAAGGGATTGACGGGAGCGGCGCAACCTCTTAAACTGGAAACAATAAATCTATCAGACTCCCAAAAAGAAATGAGGTGCAAACCCTATGATGACAGGCGCGCAAGCCATGGTGCGCTGTCTGGAGATGGAAGGCGTCTCGGTGGTTTTTGGGTATCCCGGCGCCGCCATCGCACCCTTTTATGACAGCCTTTACGATTCTTCCATACGCCACATCCTCACCCGCACCGAGCAGGGAGCAGGCCATGCGGCCAGCGGGTACGCCCGCATTTCGGGAAGGCCCGGAGTTTGTGTCGCCACCTCCGGCCCGGGAGCCACCAATCTGTTCACCGCCATTGCCACCGCCTACAGCGACAGCATTCCCCTCGTCGCCATCACCGGACAGGTGGCTTTGAACCAGCTGGGGCGGGATGTGTTCCAGGAGGTGGACACCACCGGCGCGGTGGAGCCTTTCACCAAACACAGCTACCTGGTGAAGTCAGCGGCGGATTTGCCCCGCATCTTCAAGGAGGCTTTCTACATTGCCTCCACCGGACGGAAAGGCCCGGTGCTCATCGACGTTCCGGTGGACATTCAGCGGCAGCTCATCGATTTTTCCTACCCGGAAAGCGTCTCCATTCGGGGCTACAAGCCGCCTCATGCCGGCCATCCGCTGCAGATTCGCAAGGTGGCTCAGGCCATTCAGGGGGCAAAGCGTCCGGTCATCTGCGTAGGGGGCGGGGTGTTCCTCTCCAACGCCCAGCAGGCCATCCGCTCCTTTGCCGAACAGATGGAAATTCCCGTGGTCTCCACCCTGATGGGTGTGGGCGCCATGCCGGCCAATCACCCTTTTTATTACGGAATGCTGGGCATGATGGGCACCACCACGGGAAACACGGCCGTCGCCCGCAGCGACTTCTTGATGCTGATTGGCGCACGGGTGGGGGACCGGGCCATTACCAGCCCCGATTCCCTGGAAGCCACGGTGGTGCACATTGACATTGACGCCGCCGAAATCGGCAAAAACATGGGCACCACCATCCCTCTGGTGGGGGATGCCGCCGACGTGCTGACCCATTTGGGGCAACTGGCCACCAAAGGGGAATGGGCCGACTGGACCGCCGAGCTGGACCAAATCCGGGAGGAGGAGCGGGCAAGAAATGCCCAAAAGCAACCCAAACCCGGCTATATCAGCCCCGACGCCCTGGTCCGCATGATTTGTTCCAAACTGCCAGGGAACTCGGTGTATGTGGCCGATGTGGGCCAGAACCAAATTTGGTCGGCCCGCAACTTCTGCGCCGACGGACGCTTCCTCACCACCGGGGGAATGGGCACCATGGGCTACAGCATCCCGGCGGCCATGGGAGCTAAGGCGGCGGACCCCAATCGCTGCGTGGTGGCCGTTTGCGGGGACGGCGCTTTCCAAATGTCCATGAATGAGCTGGCCACCATACGGCAGCACGACATTCCCGTCAAAATCATCCTGATGAGCAACGGTTTGCTGGGCATGGTATACAGCATCCAGCGCTCTCAATACAATGGCAGAAAGATGGCGGTGGACCTTTCCGGCAGCCCCGACTTTGGAAAGATTGCCGAGGCTTACGGCATGGAATACGCCTTCGCCACCGACCTTAAACAGGCGGAGCAGGCTTTGGAACGCATGCTGGCAAGCCCCGAAAGCTGCCTGCTGGAGTGTGCCATCCACCCGGAGGAGGAGACGACGTGAAATACATTCTGTCGGTACTGGTGGAAAACAGGTCCGGTGTTCTTTCCCGCACCGCCGGACTCTTTGCCCGCCGGGGATACAACATCGAAAGCCTGGCCGTGGGGGAA
>JAKPGH010000142.1 GCA_029550985.1 Bacillota bacterium | reverse complement strand
AAAGTTCATCGCCAGGTTAAACAGGGAAAGCATCTTCCGTGGAACCGACTGCACCTCGTCGATGACGATGACGCTGTTTTCCAGGGCCTGCATCCGCCGAATACAGGAGGTTTTGCCGGCAAAAAGGGTGTTGAGCAGCTGCACCAAAGTGGTGATTACAATGGGGGAATTCCAGGTTTCCATCAACAGCTCATTTCGGTCCAGCTTATCTCCCGTTGACTGCTCCTGAATCACGTTGGAGTGGTGCTCTAAAATCAAGCTGTCGTCCCCGATGTATTCCCGTATCACAGCCGCATTTTGTTCCAGCACACTCAAGAGCGGAATCACAAAGAACACTCGCTGTTTGCCCTGTTCGGCCGCGGCAGCCAGGGCGTACCGCAGGCTGGACAGGGTTTTGCCGCCGCCGGTTGGGATGGCTAAACGGTAGATGCCGTCCTGTCGGCTCGCCGCTGCCCTGCACCGGTCCGAAATGGCGCGCCGAACCCGATGAAGGGAAGACTGCAACGGCAGGTTGTCCAGCCTATTTTCGACCTGCTGCAAGGAGCCGATCCATAGGTCCGGGTTACATTCCCGTTGGGGGAAGGTGGCGTTCAACATGAATTCCGCAGTGTCTCGCCGGTCGGCGTCAATCACTGCGGATAAAAGCATGCGCGCCAGCAAGCCGAGACAAAAATACAGCTCACCGGCATCGGAAACATAGGTTTTCATGCGTTCTAGCGCAGCGGAAATTTCGGTTTCAGCAGCGTCAAACAGTGGGTCCAGTTCTTCCGGTCCCGCACAGTGAAGCAAAAACTTGTCCCTGGCCTTACGATATTCCGTATCATCCAGTGCCAAGCGGTGAAGAAACCCGTCTTTGCCGTCCGGGTCAATGCAGTCAAACAAACCGTGATGGGCGCCCGCTGCCACGGCAACCATTTCGCATACCATGTTGCGAAGGGTGGGCTGTTGGGACGTATGCCAGCGCTCCATGGCAAAGCGGACACCGGCGAAGGTGTGGTTGACGCTGCCGCGACGTACCGCTTCCCCCGCTGCCGCCCTGATGAGATACTCCTGAAACTCCTTTGTATACTTTCCCATGTCATGCAGAAGCCCTGCCAGATACGCTGCCCGCTTCAGCCCCGCGACGTTTGCCCGGGAGGCATAGCTAGCGCAGTTGCGAATATGCACGTCCAGGGGCTGCTCCGCCGAATCCTGGCGAATATGCGCTAGATAAGTCATATTCCCACCAGCCAAATTGGATGATATTTCCATTTTAGAACCAAAAGCGACAAAAAGCAATAGAAATATAAAATGTTTTACAATGTATTGAATTAAAGAAATAAAAAATTGTTAACAATTTTCAGACAATAAAAAGAGCCGCATTTCTGCAGCTCTTTGGAATGCTAATATCAATTTTTCACAAAGTTGCACCAGGCTTGATCTTTGCAAGGCTCGTTTGGTTGTCGGCACAAAAAGGCTGATTTTAGGCAGGAGCCGCCTGATGAAGTGCTGAATTGACGACATCGAACAGCTCTTTGGGTTTATTGTACTTTACAGTGCGAGAAAGGGACAAATCGGTTACGATTGAGTTAGCAGACAACAATCGACCGAAAGGAAGTGCCCATTCTCGCATGAATAGTGTAACACAAGACATGAAGTACAGGCAATCCCTAATCAACTACGCAAAGAAGCACGCAGAATCTCAAGGGTGTTACGAAAGTACAATAAATCCAGGTCGCAAATATACTTCTGGGTTAAGGCTATTACGGCACCATCGAATCCCGAGCCTGCCAATCCTGCCGCCCCCATGGCTATCCAAACTAGCACACAGAGGAAGAACTCAAAGCTCATTGATGACATGCGCCGGAGGAATCTCACCTGGGCATGATAGAACTCTGGCACCGCCTAAGAAAGCGAGGATATACGCGCTGTCCGGAGAGCCGCAGTCTATGCCTCTGCAGTGTATGCTGCGGTGAGCGTCGGCGGTAAAAGATCAACGAGCCGGGACATCCGGGCGCTCCAGCATAATGTTCAGAATTTCAATGTCGGTGGCTTTCATTCCGTTTTTCGCCATCCGCCCGACACTTTTAATGGTCTCCTCAACATCCTGCTTCACAAGGCCCTCGCCGGGCTGAAACACCCTGCCCAGCTTGGCCAGCTCCAAGGCGTTGAGAGCCATCTCCACCGCAGTGGAGATTTTGGCCGCACAGGAGGGCTTTGCTCCATCGCACACAACCCCTCCGGAGGTGGCGATGCTGTTGGTAATGGTATCACAAATTACCTTGTAAGGCTGTCCCATCATCCATGCAATACCGCAGGCAGCGCCTGTGGCAGCTGAAACTGCGCCGCAATAGGCGGATAAGCTGCCGATGTATTTTTTTTGATGGACGCTGATCAGGTTTGAAACCACCAGCGCACGAATCAATCTCTCCCGATCAATGCCCAGCTCCTGTGCATAGACAACCACCGGCACGGTAACCGTGATCCCCTGATTCCCCGAGCCGGAGTTGATGACGGCAGGCAGCGTGCATCCGCTCATGCGGGCATCGCTTCCGGCAGCGGCAGCGGCACGGGCACGAACCGGCAGGCTGTCTCCGCAGGAAGCAAGCAATGTGGCTCCCATCTGTATCCCCCAGGGGTTTTGCAGCCCCTCATTGGAAAGGGCAATGTTACAGGCGATTTGCCGCTCAATCAGCTCTGAAACGTCCTCTAATCTGACCGCCTCAGCAAATTCTATGATATTTTTTACATTCAACAGGCCAGGGTCTCCTGACTCGGCGTGCCCGGAGGTCTTGTCCGGCAGACCGGTGTCCTCCTGCAATACCTTGCCATCCTTTGCAATATAGGTGATGTTTGTGTGGTGATTTCGCATGACAACCTCTGCACTGTGTCCGTCATCGGTCTCTAAAAACACACGGATATAGAGGTTCTCCACATTTTCCACCAGGCGGCAGGTGCAAAAGCCTTGAGCAATCAGCGCCTTTGTCTCAGCGATATGGCTGTCTGTGATATCCTCCAGCACTTCCAACTGCCGATGGGGCTTTCCACCAACCAGTCCTAATACGGCTGCCACATCTACCCCCTTCATTCCATTGGAATGAGGCACCACAACGCCATTGACATTTTTGATGATGTTGCCGCTACAATCCAGCGTCATGCGGCTGGGCATTGCCCCCAGAACCTCCCGAGCCTTTGCGGCAGCCAAGGCGGCAGCAATGGGCTCGGTGCAGCCGAGAGCCAGCTGCAAATTGCTCCTTAAAACCGCCAGATGATTTTCATAAAGGGATTGATCCACAAGAATGCCTCCTTGTTTCAAAAGCATGGTGGCATGCAATTCTGATGCCTGCATGCAATATGATCCAAAGTGTTGTCTCCCGGAAACGGAAGGAAGGGATTCGACCATGAACTTCTTAAATCTGCACTATTTTGTGGTTGTGGCAGAAGAATTGAATTTTTCGGGCGCCAAGCGATATTGACATCGCAGCAATCACTGAGTGATTACATCAAAAATCTGGAGGAAGAATATGGCGTGCGGCTATTTCAGCGTAGCCACCATATCACGTTGGCCGAGGCGGGGCAGAGCCTTTATAGCAACGCCAAGGAGAGCCTTGCGTTGCAGAGCAAAGCGGAAAAGGAGCCGCTGGATATCAAGGACTTCCGCAAGGGGATAATTGCTCTATGTATTGTCCTCTCTCGGGGATTTGTCATGCTACCCCCTATTGACCGAATATTGCCGCAAGTTCCCCCAGGTCCGCATTCGTGTTTGCTAGGGGGACAATACGCAGCTTCAGGAGCGGCTTGTCAGTGGCAAGATTGCTCCAGCCATCGGCTTTGAGTTCAGTGACGATGCCATCGAGTCCGACATATTGTGATACCCAAATCGATTTTCAGACCTGCTTTTCTCAGAGCAGCAGAGGGAGGTGCGGCAAAGGGAAGCGGTCCCCCTCAACCTGTTTGCCCACTGCCCCTTTATATCTGCAAATATCAACTCATGGACCGACCAGGTATTCCGAAACTGATTGAAAAGCACGGCGTCTTCCCCAATATGATTGTAGGCACCTATAACACCACCTTTACCATGCTGGCATTATGCCGTGCAGGGTTGGGGGTGTCCATCTGCTCAAAAACCTTTTTGTGGGACGATCTGCAGGAAAGCCCCAAGCCGGATCGTGAGCTATACTTCTTTTTGCCGATGACGAGCTGGCGGCCAATAAAATCGCAATCAGTACCCAAAAGGGCAGCTACCGCGCACGGGCGGTAAAAGGGCTGATCAATGTGACAAAAGCCATGTTCAGCGAGCAGCTCCCCACTCCATGCAGCGCTCAACAAACTCCTTGGCGGCGCTGATATAGGTCAGGGTTGCATCGTCCAGGGGATACCGAATGACGCAGCCCGGCGTTAAGATTAGCCCCCGTCCGCCGGTCATTTTGTAGGCAGAATAAATCTGGTTGCGAATGGCATTGCGGTTGCCCTTTGTAATGTCGGTGCGGTTCAGTCCGCCCATCAGACACTTTCCGGTAAGCTGCTGGGCTTCATCCATGGCCGGAAGGGTCTCCCATGCGTGCCAGTTGAAGATATCCACCGGATAGTCCCTTAACAGGTCAAACATGATATTGGAGCCATGGGCGTGAATGGTGTTCATCCAGCCGCCCTCGGCGGCATGCAGCACCTGAAGGTCATAGGGCTTGCCATATTCCAGGTAAAGCTCTGAATCCATCACATCATAGGTACTCATCTGCGAGGCAAAAAAGATGCCGTCAGCGCCAAGGTCGATGGCCTTTTTTGCCAGACTGGCAGTGGTTTCGGTAATCACCTCCAGGGCATGCCTGACGGCGTCGCCATAGCCTTCGTTGATGTGCTTCAGAACCCGTTTGCCACACAATTTGTCGGCAATGGTAATAGGTGAAAAGACGGTAAAGACAACGGGCACGCCCTCGTCCTTTACCAGGGAAAGCAGCTGTCTCAGGCTGTCCAGCTCCCGAGCCAGGCTGCCTTGGGCAATCGAGCAGGGGGACAGTCTTTCCCAATCCCTAGGAGTTTGTATCGGGGTGGACACAATTTTGGCCACACCACCCTGCGTAATTTCCGAGTAATCAATCTGGCAGCCGAAATCTTCAATGGCATACATACCATTGTTCATGGTCTTAATAAAATCCCAGTCATAGGTCTTATACAAGCGGTAGGTTGCTTCTGCCAGCTTCGTTGCATCTAAATCGATTCCGGGAAGATGGCTCCAGAAGGAGTAAGGCAGGCGGTCGGTTTCCTGCAGATTCACTGCTGCATAAATACGTTCACGCTTCTTCATCATGCTTCTTCCTTTTTATTGCTGGGCCGTTGGGTTTCGACTCCTTTTTGAATGTTTCGTCCACCATTCAGCTTACAGGAGTCCCAATGGCTTTTCT
>JAKPGH010000140.1 GCA_029550985.1 Bacillota bacterium | reverse complement strand
CCATGGACGACATGGTGGGCAAGGAAGGGGTGGAAAAGGCTTTTGAAAGCGTGCTGCGGGGGGTCAACGGAAAGCGGGAAATCCACCTGGAAAGCGGCAACGTGGTCATTAAAGACGTGGAAAGCCAGCCCCCCATTCCCGGCAACACGGTGGTGCTGTCTCTGGACGCCGACCTGCAGCGAAAGGTGCAGCAGGCCTTGGAAAATCAAATCAAATACCTGCAGGAAAACGAGCCGGAGGGAGAGGGCAAGGAGGCGGATGCCGGCGCCGCCGTGGTGCTGGATGTCAAAACCGGAGAAGTGCTGGCCATGGCCACCTATCCCTCCTACAATTTAACCACCTACCGCCAGGATTTTGCCAGTTTGCTGTCCGACCCAAGGACCCCTCTGGTCAACCGGGCGCTGCAGGGGGAATACGCCCCCGGCTCCACCTTTAAGCCCAACACAGCTCTTGCCGCCCTGCGTGCCGGCGTCATCGACAAATCCACCATTGTCAACTGTCAGCAAAGCTATTTGGTGGGCAACCACTTCTTTACCTGTTTGAGCTATCATGGGCCCACCAATGTGATTTGGGCTCTGACCCGTTCCTGTAACATCTATTTTTACGACGTCAGCCGGCGGATTGGCATTGACGCCATCGATTCCATGGCCAAACAGATGGGGCTGGGAGAGCCTACCGGCATCGAGCTCCCCGAAAAGACGGGGGTGCGCTCCAATCCCGCCACCAAGCTGCAGAAGGTGAAGGAACAGTGGTACGAAGGCGATTTGGTGCAAACTGCCATCGGCCAGCTTTACAACCAGTTTACTCCCCTGCAGCTGGCAAACTACGCCGCCACCATCGCCAACCGGGGCAAGCGGATGAAGGTGACCATCGTCCACGAAATTCGGGATTACTCCATGCAGAATGTGGTGCAGTCCAATCAGCCTCAGGTGGTTCAGGTGGTGGACGCTCCCCAGGAAGCCTTTGAAACAGTCATTGAGGGCATGGTGGCCGCCTCCCGCCCAGGAGGCACGGCTGCCGCCACCTTTGGCTATTACCCCGTCGACGTGGCCTCCAAAACCGGTACGCCGGAAACGGCCAGCCTGCCCAACTCCACCTTTATTGCCTTTGCCCCCGCTCAGGACCCCCAAATTGCGGTGGCGGTGGTGATCGAAAAGGGCTGGCACGGCTACACCGGCGCGCCGGTGGCCAAAGCGGCCTTCGACGCCTACTTCGGCTTCGACCAGAAAGCCCCCGAACCTGCCGAATCCACAGGGGAAGCAAGCGCAGGCCAGGAGAATGCACAGGCAGTCAACCCGGAAGGAGAGACTCTATCCATCCCGCAGGAAACAACCTCGGAAACCTCGGCTGGGTGACATATGGGAGGAGAAGGAAGATGAAATCCCTGGTTCCCGTTTTGACCGCGTTGTCGGCGACGCTTCTGACTGGTTGCGCCTCCTCCAGCATCGGCATCATAGGCGGCGCCGATGGGCCCACATCCATTTTTGTGTCCGCCCCTTTGGTCCGATGGGTTCCCATCCTCCTTATTGTGCTGGTCATTTTGGTGGCGGGGTTGGTGTTGTTGATTCAGCGCAAATAGCTATAAGAAAAAGGGCTCCGTTGTCGGAGCCCTTTTTGTCCTTATCGGGGAAGCACCAGATTTTCCAACGGGCGGCCCTGCTCCAGGGCGCAGATGTTTTCCAGAGTCACCATGGCGATGGCCTGCATGGCCTCCCGGGTGAAGAAGGCCTGATGGGAGGTGACCAGCACGTTGGGAAGGGTCAGCAGGCGGGAAAGCTCCTCGTCCCGGATAATTTCTCCCGACTTGTCCTCAAAAAAGTAGTCGCCTTCCTCCTCGTACACATCCAGCCCAGCGCCGCCGATGTGGCCGTCAATCAGCCCTTCCAGCAGCGCTTCGGTGTCGATGAGGGCGCCCCGGGAGGTGTTGATGATGACCACTCCCTTTTTCATCTGCCGGACCCTTTGCTTGTTGATGATGTGGAAGGTATCGGGGGTAAGGGGACAGTGGAGGGAAATGATATCGGAGGATGTGATGAGCTGGTCCAAAGGGACAAATTCCAACGGCTGGTCTTTGGGGAAGGGGTCGTAAGCCAGTACCCGCATGCCAAAGCCGGCGGCGATGCGGGCAAAGATGGTGCCGATTTGCCCCGTCCCGATGATGCCGGCAGTTTTTCCGTTCAGGTCAAAGCCCATCAAACCGTTGATGGAAAAGTTGTTGTCCCGAATGCGGTAATAGGCCCGGTGGGTTTTGCGGTTGACCGCCAACAGCAGGGCAGCTGCGTGTTCCGCCACCGCCGAGGGGGAATAACTTGGCACTCTGACTACCGGCAGCCGGGCTTCTGCGGCGGCAGAGATGTCCACGTTGTTGTATCCGGCGCAGCGCAGGGCTATCATCTTGACGCCGCACTTTTTCAGCGTTTGAATGGTTTTGGCGCAGACCTTGTCGTTGACAAAGACGCAGACCACGTCGTACCCTTCCGCCAGCACCGCCGTGTCGGAGTTGAGGCGGTAGTCGTAGTATCGAATTTGATAGCCGTACTCTTTCGAGAGGGGCTCAAACCAGATGGTGTCGTAGGGTTTGGTGTCAAAAAACGCAATTTTCATCCCAATCACCTTTCCTTCCTTACTGCTGTTAGTATGCCGAAAAAAGGAAGAAAAAACTCCTGCGCCCCACACGAAAAAATATTGACAGTGATGGTATATATCGAGTAAACTAAGGGAGTTTAAAAATCTATTTGGAGGGCCGAGATGCAGCAGATTCTAGGAGCGATGCGCAAAGCCATCGTCGATTACAATATGATTCAGGATGGGGACGGAATAGCGGTGGGAGTCAGCGGCGGAAAGGACTCCCTGGTTCTGCTGTCCGGCCTTGCTCAACTGCGGAAGTTCATTGGCATTGATTACCGGTTGGTTGCCCTCACCATTGACCCCTGCTTCCACGGCAGGCAAACCGATTACACCGCCATCACCGGGCTTTGCGGAAGATTGGGGGTTCCCCATGTCATCCGCCGCAGCCAGCTGGGGGATATTCTGCTGGTAGAGCGGAAGGAAAAAAGCCCCTGCAGCCTTTGCGCCCGGATGTGCCGGGGCATGCTCCACGATATGGCAAAGGAAGAGGGCTGCAACAAGATTGCCCTAGGCCATCACCGGGACGACGCGGTGGAGACCTTTTTGATGAACCTGGTGTACGAAGGCCGGTTGGGCAGCTTTCAGCCGGTGAGCTATCTTTCCCGCAAGGATTTGACCATGATTCGCCCCCTGTGCCTTGCCACCGAGCGGGATATCGCAGCCTGCGCCCGGCGGGAGGGTTTGCCGGTTTTGGCGAAGAACTGCCCCGTGGACGGCGCCACCGTCCGCCAGGAGACCAAGGAGTGGCTGCAGGAAATGGAAAAGGGCAAACTCCCGGACCTATCCAAAAAAATCTTTGGAGCCATGTGCCGCGCCCACCTTTCCGGGTGGTAAAGCAAGGCCGTTTTCCGTACATACAAAACAGGCGCCCTAAGGGCGCCTGTTCTTCATTTAGGCAGGTTTTCTCGCGAGCTTGCTATGACTTGTTTTGAAAGGAAGCATTTTACCCGACAAGCTCGTTGCGGTGCAGGGCGTACAGCTTGCGGGAGAGGGGCTTGGGCTTTGGGATGGCGTCCAGCTGCTGGACCGGCAGTTTTTGAGTCATGGGTAGTTTCCTTCGCGGAGCCCACAGGAATCCGTCCTTCAAAGGGGATAAGGGAATGGGGGCGCAGACGCAGTTGTACTGATTGGTGACCGAAACGACGTACACTCCCCCCAGCTGGGCCGCATTCCAGGGGCCGGTCAGCACCATGCTGCTGGAGTAATCCCCCGGCCGGATGTGCTGGTTGCAGAGGATAATCTGGGCGCCCATGGAGGCGGCGATGCGGGCTACTTCGGGCCGGTAGATGTCCACATCCACGCACAGAAAGATGCCGCCCACTTCGGTGGGAAAGACTTGAAGGGTGGTGCTTTTCTTATCCCCTGGGCGGAGGGCGTGGTTGTGGTACAGAGCCCTTTGGGCTCCAATCACCTTCCCTTGAGGGTCGATGAGGCACATGCAGTGGTATCCCATCAGCACAAACCTCTCCGGCACCAGCCACACTCGATAATGCTTGGCGTATTTGCAGCAGCGGCTGATATACTCTTCGGTTTCCGGCTCCGGAACAGGCTCTCCGGTTTCCGTTGCAAACATGACAAAATTGCTTCCCCATGCCGGCGAAGTCCAAGGTTCCCCTACGCTCAAAGAAAGTTCCTTCAATCGACTCCCCCCAGATTCGGCGAATTTTGTCTGAATTTGCCTGTTACTTCCATTATAGCGGCATGGAGGATATTGCGCAAGCAGGGCTTGTCCTGCCAAGGCTTTCAAACGCTGTAAAGTCCATTGACATTACAGCAAAAAGTGAAAGAAAATGCAGAGCTTTTATGGCGAAAAGCCACGAAAAGATTCAAAATAGCTCTGGTATGGGTTGCAGCCAAGATAGCTACATATTACAATGATTTTGGGAATGAAGTTCTCCCACGGCTTTGCCGGAACCGCCTGTTGGCTGATGACTTCTGCCATGGAGCAGCAGTTGTCAGCTTTTTTCTTGAGGAGAGGTGTCGTTTTGAAGCAATCCATTACCTTTTATCGCAATCAGTTGATTTTCTGTTTGGCCGCCGTCCCCCTCGGCGCTGTGGTCGGCGCCATTTGCGCTTTTTTTGGCTCCGTGCTGCTAAAGATTACCGCGTTTCGAAACAGCCATTCCTTTGCCCTCTTGCCGTTTCTGGGTGTGGCGGGTGTCGTGATTGTGTGGTGCTACCAGAAGTTTGGCAAGGAGAGCAACAAAGGAATGTCCCTGCTGTTTGAGGTGCATCAGGAACAGCGCGCATCCATTCCCCTGCGACTGGTCCCCATGTCCATGGGCAGCACCTGGATGACCCACTTATTCGGAGGCAGCGCAGGCCGCGAAGGAGTGGCCGTTCAAATTGGTGGTACCTTGGGCAACTTTATTGGCAATAAAATCAAAGTTTCCGATGGGAATAAAATCCTGATGATTGCGGGGATGGCCGCAGGCTTTGGCGGCTTGTTCCGCATCCCGCTCACGGCCGTGTTCTTTTCGCTGGAGGTGCTGCGCCGCGGAGCCATTGAGTATGCCGCCCTGCTTCCCTCTGTGGTCGCCGCCTTTACCGCGGATTATGTGTCCGGCTTGCTGGAGGGTGAAAAGTTCACCCATTTCATCGGCGGACAAATGACACTGAATTTTGGAGTTGTCGTCAAGCTGATTGTCATGGGCGTGGTGTTCGGGCTGATTGGCATGCTGTTTTCCATCCTGCTCAAACGGCTGAAAACCGCATTGTCAGGTTGGATGCAGAACGGCATCACACGGATTTTGGTGTGCGGCACCGTCATCGGTATCCTTTCCATGGTCTGCTTTCGGGGCAGATATTCCGGGTTTGGAACCAATTTAATCGAAGGGGCGTTTTCCGGCGGCGATATCATGCCTTGGGATTTCGCGCTGAAAATTCTCTTTACCACCCTGACGCTGGCGGCCGGCTATTGCGGCGGGGAAGTCATCCCCCTCTGCTCGATTGGAGCGTCGGCGGGATTTGTGCTGGCGGGTGTGCTGGGGTTGCCGGTTGAGTTGTGCGTCGCCCTTGGATATGTGAGCGTTCTGGGAAGCGCCACCAACACCTTCTTCGCGCCGGTATTCATGGGAATCGAGGTGTTTGGCACGAGGTATATTCCCTGGTTCGCCGTCGTAAGCGCCATAGCCTACATATGCAACGGAAGGAAGTCCGTCTATTCCCTTCAAAAATAGTATTAAAATCGCTCCCTCTCGCCTGACGAAAGGGAGCGATTCGCTGTTTCTAATGGCAATGCCGCATTTTCAAGAAAAATTGATACCACATTGGCATTCCAGCGTTTCGGATCATGTAACCATCAGCTTGGGGGTTAACACGATCATCCCATCGGACGAATCATCCATGGAGGAATTTATCCGCAACACGGACAAGGCCTTATATCTGGCAAAGAAACGGCGCAATTGCTCGGCATTTGCTATGCAGCAGTAACATGTGTGAAGCATCGAAATAAATGGGTTTGCATCCGGTATTATACTTGGACATCATAAATACTGTTCTGCACGAACAATGAAACCGATATCCCTTGGTTTACTTTCGAACAACATAAAATCCGCTCCCTTTTCGTCCGACAAAAGACCGAAAAGGGAGCGGATCTTGCTTTGCATCGTTGTTCCAACCCGGTGTATTTAGATTGGAATTCAATGTTGCTCCGCTATTTTGTTTTCGTGCTTAACCACCATTAAGCGTGGTCAACGGTATACATATGGCCGATGAGGTCAAGGACCTTGTTGGAGTAACCCCACTCGTTGTCGTACCAGGAAACCAGCTTGACAAAGTTGGGATTCAGCATGATGCCGGCCTTGGCGTCGAAGATGGAGGTGCGGGAATCGCCGATGAAGTCGCTGGAAACCACCATGTCCTCGGTGTAGCCCAGGATGCCCTTCAGGGAGCCTTCGCTGGCTTCTTTGATCTTGGCGCAGATTTCCTCATAGGTGGTGGATTTTTCCAGACGGACGGTCAGGTCGACCACGGAAACGTCCAGAGTGGGTACCCGGAAAGCCATACCGGTCAGTTTGCCGGTCAGTTCGGGGATAACCAGAGCGCAGGCTTTGGCGGCGCCGGTGGAGGAGGGAATGATGTTGCCGGCGGCGGCACGTCCACCTCTCCAGTCTTTCTTGGAGGGACCATCCACAGTCTTCTGAGTGGCGGTGGTGGCATGAACGGTAGTCATCAGGCCTTCGACAATGCCGAAGTTGTCGTGGATGACCTTGGCGAGAGGAGCCAAGCAGTTGGTGGTGCAGGAAGCGTTGGAAACAACGGTCATGTCCTTGGTGTACTTGTCCTGGTTGACGCCCATAACGAAGGTGGGAGTTTCCTTGCTCTTAGCAGGAGCGGAGATAACAACCTTCTTGGCGCCGGCCTGCAGGTGCAGTTCCGCCTTTTCCTGAGCGACGAACACGCCGGTGGATTCCACCACGTACTCAGCACCCACTTCGGACCAGGGAATTTCGTTGGGGCTCATTTTGTCAAAGACGCTGATGGCACGGCCGTTGACAATCAGGTTTTTGCCGTCGCTGGAAACTTCGCCGTTGAACTTGCCGTGCACGGTGTCGTACTTGGTCATATATACCATGTATTCGGGGTCGACAAAAGGATCGTTGATGCCTACGATCTCAAATTTGTCTGGTTGGGACATCGCAGCACGGAAAACCAGCCTACCGATGCGTCCAAATCCGTTGATGCCGACTTTGATAGCCATAATGATACCTCCTTTTGGTTGTACACATACTATTTTATACCAACTTTGGAAAAACTACAAGAAATGCTTGTTACAAACTTCACGATTCTCCTATCTTGCCCAAATTCGTGCAAAAAAAACACAACTTTTACAGTGTTTCTCACGATTTTCAGATTACAATGGGAAAGAAAGCGGGCACTCCTCTTTGTAAAAACCAAAAAAGCTGTCGAAAGGATGTTTACACAAAGGGAGGCTTCTTATATAATAATAATAAAAATTTGGAAGGGGGGAATACAGATGTCTGAATACCAACTGGATTTTATTCGGCGGTGCCAGTCGCTGTTTTACGTCTACCGAAATTTCCCTCTTCCCGTGATTATCTGTAACTGTCAGTGGAAAGTATATTTTAGCAACGAGTTAGCAAATCGGTACTACGAAGGGGCTACTACCACTCAGGGCCTTGCCAGTTTATTGGCGGAGTTTGACCGGGACGAACTGCTGCGTCAGGCAGTGGAAACCGGAAACTGTACCCTGAAGGAGGTGTTGCCCCTTTCCAGTGTGAACCTGAGCATCACCCCCATCCTGGAAAACGGCAAGGCCGAAGGGCTTGTTTTGATGTTTATCCGGATGGATAACTACATTGATTCCAAGGTGTACTATCAGGGTACCCGCATGGCCGAGACGTTGGCCAACGGCATCCGTCAGACGGTGGGGGATGTGTTTTCCACGCTGGACTGTGTATACCAAAAGGCGGAGCTGATGCACACCACCTGGATGCAGGAAAGCTTCAACCTGGTCGCTCTGCAGGGATACAACGTTCTGCGCCTGGCCTCCAACCTGACGGAGTATTCCCGTTACCAAAGCGGGCTGCTGGACCTTTCCATCGAGGAGATTGACCTCAAAGCCTACCTGGAACAGATTCAAAAGGCGGCAGAGCCCATTTCCCACGCCCTGCAGATTCCCCTGCGCTTTCAGCTGCCCGACGAGTCGCTGTATGTGGCGGCGGATATCGCCCGCCTGGAAGCCGCC
>JAKPGH010000136.1 GCA_029550985.1 Bacillota bacterium | reverse complement strand
ACGGTAAATTGACCGCGGGGAATCTCAAGGCTCAAATCGGAAATAACGGTGTGGTTGCCGAAGCTCTTGGTCACATTGTCGAAAACAACCATATCATCCCTCCTTCTGTTCGGATTATTACAGCAAGTATAACATTTTTTGAGGGTTATGGCAATTTCTTTTCACCATATTCTTAAAATTTGTGCATTGATTTAACAACTAATATATCATTGTACCGGATGGATAGGGCGCTTTTCAGTCGAAAATCCTCTCGGTTATATTAAAAGGTCCGTTTTTTATTTAGCGGAAGTCAAAGCCGCGTTGCATCCTGAGCACGGTTTGCCATGGAAGGTACAAAAAAGGACGCAGGGAAATATTCCCAGCGTTCTTTTCCATTGCAATCAGATGCCCATGGCATTTTTAATTTTATCAAAGAAGCTCTTGCGCTTTTCGTAATTTTTATCGCTCATCAAACTGTCGAAGTTCCTCAGGGCCTCTTTTTGCTTGTTGGTCAGGTTGCGGGGAACCTCCAGCAATACTCGGACATATTGGTCGCCCCGGCCTCTCCCGTTGATATAGGGAACACCCTTATTCCGCAGGCGGAATACCACGCCGGGCTGCGTGCCTTCGGGAACATGGTAGCTCACCTTGCCGTCTATGGTGGGGACCACAATGTCATCTCCCAAGGCAGCCTGCGCGTAGGTCAGGGGGATTTCGCACCAGATATCGAAGCCGTCCCGCTGGAAGATGGGGTCGGGCCGAACATTGACCGTCACCACGCAATCTCCGGGCGGGCCGTTGTTCAGGCCGTGGTCGCCCTCGCCCCGCAGCACAAAGCTCTGGCCGTCGTCAATGCCGGCGGGCACGCTCACTTCCAGGGTTTTGTTGACCCTTACCCTGCCCTTGCCGGAGCAGGTTCTGCAGGGATGGGTGATGATGGTGCCCTTGCCTCCGCAGCGGGAACAGGCTCTGGTGGACTGCACCACGCCGAAGGGAGTACGCTGGCTCATCTTGATTTGGCCGGAACCACCGCACTCGGGGCAGGTTTCGGGGCTGGTGCCCTCGGCCGTCCCCGTGCCTCGACAAGAACTGCAGGTTTGCAGGCGGGAAATGGTTATGGTCTTTTTGGCACCTTTGACGGCCTCCATAAAGTCCAGAGGCATGCTAAAGCGAATATCGGCGCCTTTGATGGGCGCGTTGGGGTTGCGGGTGCGGGTGGAACCGCCGAACCCGCTGCCAAAAAAGCTTTCGAAAATGTCGCCCAGGTCCTCGAAGCCAAAGCCTCCGGAGAACCCGCCAAAGCCCGACCCTCCGGCTCCATAGCTGGGGTCCACCCCCGCATGGCCGAACTGGTCGTACCGGCTTCTCTTTTGCGGGTCGGAGAGAACCTCATACGCCTCGCCGATTTCCTTAAACTTCGCTTCAGCCGTTTTATCATTGGGATTCAGGTCCGGGTGGTATTGCTTTGCAAGCCTTC
Organism: Bacillota bacterium; assembly: GCA_029550985.1. Lineage (GTDB taxonomy): Bacteria > Bacillota > Clostridia > Oscillospirales > Ruminococcaceae > WRAV01. The sequence goes on along the minus strand of JAKPGH010000136.1, from coordinate 2,278 downwards.
GGTATGCCTTTTTGATTTCGTCTTCCGACGCATTTTTCGACACACCTAGAACTTCATAATAGTCTCTCTTATCTGGCAAATTTTACCACCATCTCTCGTAGTAACTAGGCGCCGGCGTCTTACCGGCGGCACGGGTTGCGATTCCGTCACTCTCCGGTTGCAACGCAGAGGTATCCAGAGCAGGGCTCTAATCCCTTCACCCGGCAGTAACGTTGACTGCAAAAAAGCGTTCGCGCTGTCATCACCAATTCTATGCGGGATTGGTGAGAAGGTTTCGCACGAACCACGCCGGACAGCATGATCTGCCCGGCGTGGCTTTTTCCATCATAAAGGGTTTTTTAGTTGTTGTCAACTTCCCTATATTCGGCGTCTACCACTCCATCGTCGTTTCCACCGCCGGTGCCGGAGGAACCGGGATTGCCCTGAGGCTGTCCGGCGCTCTGGGATTGATACAGCTTGCCGGAAACCTCATACAGAACCTTTTGCAGTTCTTCCATGCCCTTCTTAATCCGGTCCATGTCGCTTCCCTTGAGGGCTTCCTTCAGGGCGTCTTTCTTCTCGTTCAGGCGCTGCTTGTCGCTCTCGGACAGCTTATCGCCGGAATCGGCAAGCAGTTTTTCCACCTGGAAGACGGCCTGGTCGGCATTGTTCCGGGTTTCGGCGGCTTCGCGGCGCTTTTTGTCCTCGGCGGCGTACTGCTCCGCTTCCCGGATGGCCTTTTCAATTTCATCCTTGCTCATGTTGGTGGAGCTGGTGATGGTGATATGCTGCTCTTTTCCGGTGCCCAAATCCTTGGCGGAAACGTTGACGATGCCGTTGGCGTCGATATCGAAGGTGACTTCGATTTGCGGCACACCGCGAGGTGCGGGCGGAATATTGTCCAGATGGAATCGTCCCAGGGTCTTGTTATCGGCGGCCATCTCCCGCTCGCCCTGCAGCACGTGAACCTCCACCGAGGTCTGGCCGTCGGCAGCCGTGGAGAAAATCTGGCTCTTCTTGGTGGGAATGGTGGTGTTGCGCTCAATAATCTTGGTAAAGACGCCGCCCAGTGTCTCGATACCCAGGGACAGAGGGGTGACGTCCAGAAGGAGCAGGCCCTTGACGTCGCCGCCCAGCACGCCGCCTTGGATAGCGGCGCCGATGGCAACGCACTCGTCGGGGTTGATGCCCTTAAAGGGCTCTTTGCCCATAAACTTCTTGACGGCTTCCTGCACGGCGGGAATACGGGTGGAACCGCCCACCAGCAGCACCTTGTGGATATCGGCGGGGGTGAGTCCGGCGTCGCTCAAAGCCTGACGAACGGGGCCCATGGTGGCGTCCACCAAATCGGCGGTCAGTTCGTTGAACTTAGCCCGAGTCAGGGTCATGTCCAGATGCTTGGGGCCGGAAGCGTCGGCGGTAATGAAGGGCAGGTTGATGTTGGCGCTGGTCATGCTGGAAAGCTCAATCTTGGCTTTCTCGGCCGCCTCTTTCAGGCGCTGCATGGCCATCTTGTCGTTGCGCAGGTCGATGCCGGTATCCTTCTTAAACTCGTTGGCAAGGTAGTTGATGATGCGCTCGTCAAAGTCGTCGCCGCCCAGGTGGTTGTTGCCGGCGGTGGCCAGCACTTCCTGGACGCCGTCGCCCATCTCGATGATGGAAACGTCGAAGGTACCGCCGCCCAGGTCGTACACCATGATTTTCTGGTCCTGCTCTTTGTCGACGCCGTAGGCGAGAGCGGCGGCGGTGGGCTCGTTGATAATCCGCTTGACGTCCAATCCGGCGATGCGGCCAGCGTCCTTGGTAGCCTGACGCTGGGCGTCGGTAAAGTAGGCAGGGCAGGTGATGACCGCCTCGGTGACGGGCTGGCCCAGGTAAGCCTCGGCGTCCGCCTTGAGTTTTTGCAGAATCATGGCGGAAATCTGCTGAGGGGTAAAGGTCTTGTCGTCAATTTTCACGCGATAGTCGCTGCCCATGTGGCGCTTAATGCTGAGGATGGTGCGGTCGGGGTTGGTAACAGCCTGACGCTTTGCCACCTGGCCTACCATGCGCTCTCCATCTTTATTGAAAGCAACCACCGACGGAGTGGTGCGAGCACCTTCCGCGTTGGGGATAACAACAACTTCGCCGCCTTCCATCACAGCGACGCAAGAGTTGGTTGTTCCAAGGTCAATGCCTATAATTTTGCCCATAACGTTTTCCTCCTGATTGAATCAAGATATGGCTCCTGAAGATTTATCACGTCAAGTAACATTCCTGTTAACTAGTTGGCCGTCTGAACCATGGCGTAGCGCAGGAT
>JAKPGH010000112.1 GCA_029550985.1 Bacillota bacterium | reverse complement strand
AAAGACTTTACCCCTAGGTGCAAACGTGTGCTGGAAATGAGCATCATCAAGGCAAGGATGATGGGTCAGAGCTATGTGGGCACCGAACACATCCTCATGGTGCTTGCCAAGGAGCCGGACAGCTACGGCATCAAGCTGTTGCGGGAAATGGGAGCGGCTCCCGAAGTTTTGGTCAGCAGTATGATGGAATCCCTTGCCGCCGAAATGGGAGAGGCGGCGGGCGGGGAAAAGTTCCGCAAACCTCTGACCCGTCGCAGCGAGCCGAGCGGCTCCACCCAAACCCTGGACCGGTACAGCCGGGACCTCACCGCCATGGCGCGGATGGGGCGGCTGGACCCCCTTATCGGCCGAGAAAAGGAGCTGCAGCGGCTCATACAAATCCTTTCCCGCCGCACCAAAAACAACCCCTGCCTGGTAGGGGAGGCGGGCGTGGGCAAAACGGCCATCGTGGAGGGGCTGGCGCAGAAAATCGTCCTCGGCGAAGTGCCGGACACCCTGCGGGATAAGCGGGTGGTGGCCCTGGACCTCACCTCCATGGTGGCGGGGGCCAAGTACCGGGGGGATTTTGAGGACCGCATCAAAAACACGCTGGAGGAAGTCATTCAAAATCGGGACATCATCCTCTTTATCGACGAGATTCACACCATCATCGGGGCGGGGGCGGCGGAAGGCGCCATCGACGCCGCCAACATCCTCAAGCCCCAACTGGCCCGGGGAGAACTGCAACTCATCGGCGCCACCACCCTGAGCGAATACCGCAAGCACATTGAAAAGGACGCGGCGTTGGAGCGGCGGTTCCAAAGCGTGATGGTGGAGGAGCCCACCGAAGACGAAGCCATCGAAATTTTGCGGGGGCTGCGTAGCCGCTACGAGGAGCACCACCGCCTGGTCATCACCGACGACGCCCTCATCGCCGCCGTCACCCTGTCCACCAAGTATATTCCCGACCGCTACCTGCCGGACAAGGCCATCGACCTCATCGACGAGGCGGCCTCCCGTGTAAGGCTTAGAGCCTTTACGCCTCCCAAGGACCTCAGCGAGTTGGAAAACCGCCTGCTGCGCTACCGGGAGGAAAAGCGGGAGGCCATCAACAGCCAGGACTTCGAGCTGGCCTGCGACATCCGGGACAAGGAGCGGGCCCTCAAAGGGCGGATTGCCGAGCTGCGGGGCGGTTGGACCTCCCAGAACAACTGCGCCCAGCAGAAGGTGGGGCGGGAGGACATCGCCCAGCTGATTTCCGACATCACCGGCATTGAGGTGGCGGCTCTCACCCAGGAGCAGAGCAAGCGGCTCATTAACCTGGAGGAGAGTCTGCGGGAGCGGATTGTGGGGCAGGACAAGGCGGTCACCGCCGTGGCGGGAGCCATCCGCCGCAGCAAGGTGGGGCTAAAGGACCCTCACCGCCCCATCGGCTCCTTTATCTTTTTGGGGCCCACCGGCGTGGGCAAAACGGAGCTCTGCATCGCCCTGGCCGAAACCCTCTTTTCCAAAAAGGACGCTCTCATCCGGCTGGACATGAGCGAGTATATGGAAAAACACGCGGTGGCCAAGTTGATCGGCTCGCCCCCCGGCTATGTGGGCTACGACGAGGGAGGCCAGCTCACCGAAAAGGTGCGGCGCCGGCCCTACGGCGTCGTTTTGTTCGACGAAATTGAAAAGGCTCACCCCGACGTCTTCAACATCCTCCTGCAGATTTTGGAGGACGGCATCCTCACCGACTCCCAGGGGCGCACCGTCAGTTTTAAGAACACCGTCATCATCATGACCTCCAACGTGGGGGCGCGGCACATCACCGAACAGCGGCAGCTGGGCTTTGCCAGCGCCATGACGGAGGCCCAGAACAGCCAGGAGATGAAAAAAGAGGTGATGGGGGAGCTCAAGCACCTCTTCAAGCCGGAATTCCTCAACCGGGTGGACGAAGTCATCGTCTTTGAAAAACTGGGCAAGGAGCAAATCCGCCAGATTGCGCAGAAAATGTTCCGGCAGCTGGCCCTCAAGGCGCTGGACATCGGCATCCGGCTGGAGTTCAGCGAATCCGCCGTGGAGAAAATCTCCGAGGAGGGATTTGACAACCTCTACGGCGCGAGACCCCTGCGCCGGGCGGTGCAGCAAAAAATTGAGGATAAGCTGGCGGACTCCATCCTCAAAGGCTATGTGCAGCCGGGAGAAGCCCTGCTCTGCGATTATCGGGACGACTTTGTCTTTGTCAAGGTATAGCACGGTATGTTATAATAAGGTATCCCATTTCCGGCGAAAGCCCGCTCCCTTTGGGGCGGGCTTTCGCTTTTTGAAAAATATCCGCGCTGCGGCAAAGTAGGGCGGTATATTTCCGCGGGGGACGGGAACATTTAGGATGAAGAAACTTTGAAAAATATTTCAAAAAAGTATTGCAAAGCGCTTGCTTATCTGATATTATAACTTAGCGTGACTGCACGAGATATGCGTTGAAGCGGGAGGTTGCCGCATTGATTGCGGGTTAATTTCCGTGGAGTATGTCCGATTTGAAACCGGGCGACTTTTCTGACCGGACGTGAAAAGCGGCATTACTATGCCGCCAAAGAGCGTTTCAGTGATAAAAGGCGGTATGATCCGGACAAACCATTATGGGGAAGCCGGATTTTTACATGCCAGATCATGAAACACCCGGTAACGTGTGCGGCCAGAAAATCTCTCGCCAAATAAGAATTAGGAGGCGAAGAAAGTGGCAGTCAAGGAAAAACTCAGAATTAAGCTCAGAGGTTACGACGCACAGCTGGTGGATGCATCCGCGCAGAAAATCGTGGAAACCGCAAAGCGGACCGGCGCCGAAGTCAGCGGCCCCATTCCGCTGCCCACCAAGAAGGAGATCGTTACCATCCTGCGGGCGGTCCACAAGTACAAGGACAGCCGGGAGCAGTTTGAGATGCGCACCCACAAGCGGCTCATCGACATTCTGCGTCCTTCCAACAAAACCGTGGAAGCCCTGCAAACCTTGGAGCTCCCTGCCGGCGTGGAAGTAGAGATTAAGCTCTAAGCCACGGCATGGCAAGGTCATGTTGGCCGGAACTGCCGGTCAACCAATAACCTTTGAAGGAGGAAAATTTGTGAAAAAAGCAATTCTCGGCACCAAGTTGGGCATGACCCAGATTTTTGACGAACACGGCAAGGTTATCCCTGTCACCGTGGTGCAAGCGGGCCCCTGCGTTGTCGTCCAAAAGAAGACAATCGAAAACGACGGATATGAGGCCGTGCAGATCGGTTATGGCGACATCGCGGATAAGAACGTCAACAAGCCCCAGAAAGGCCACTTTGCCAAGAACGACCTGCCCGTGAAGCGTCATCTGCGGGAATTCAGACTGGACGACTGCGCCTCCCTGAACGTTGGCGACGTCATCAAACCCGATATTTTTGAAGTAGGCGACGTGGTGGATGTCTGCGGCACCTCCAAAGGTAAGGGATACGCCGGTAGCATCAAGCGCTTCGGCGGTCGCCTGCAAAAGGCTTCCCACGGCGGCGGCCCGATTCATCGTCATCCCGGTTCTCTCGGCGCCAACTCCACCCCTGCCCGCGTCATGAAGGGCAAGAAAATGGCCGGACACATGGGTGCCGAACGTGTGACCATCCAGAATCTGAGTGTGGTCAAAATTGATGCAGAAAACAACCTGATTGCGCTGCGCGGCGCCATTCCCGGCCCCAAGGGTGGTCTGGTGGCCATCACCAGCAGCGTGAAGAAGGCGTAAGGGAGGAGGAAACACAATGCCGAAAGTAACTGTTTACAATATGGCCGGCGCCGCTGTAGGCGAAATGGAGCTTGCCGATTCCGTTTTCGGTATTACGCCCAACCAGGCCATTATGCACGCAGCCGTTGTGAACTACCTCGCCAACCAGCGCCAGGGCACACAATCCACCCTCACCCGGGCGGAAGTTAGCGGCGGCGGCCGCAAACCGTGGAGACAAAAGGGAACGGGCCATGCTCGTCAGGGCTCTACCCGCGCTCCCCAGTGGCGGCACGGCGGCGTGGCTCTTGGCCCCAAGCCCAGAAGCTACCGCTTTACCCTCAACAAAAAAGTACGGCGCATTGCTATGAAGAGCGCTTTCTCCACCAAAGTTCAGGAAGGCAGCTTTATTGTAGTGGACAACATTTCCGTGGACGAGATTAAGACCAAGACCATGGTGAAGATGCTGGAAGGTCTGGGCGCCACCAAAAAGGCTCTCATCGTAACTCCCGAGGCCGACCAGAAGGTGGTGCGCAGCGCCAGAAACATCCCCGGCGTTAAAACCGCCGCTGTCAACACCCTTAATGTCTACGACATTCTGGACTGCGACAAGTTTATCATCGCACGGGAAGCCGTCAACAAGCTCACGGAGGTGTACGCATAATGAAGGATCCTAGGGATATTATCCTGCGCCCCGTCATCACCGAGCGCAGCATGGCTGGAATCGCCCAGCGCAAGTATACCTTTCAGGTCGCTCCCGACGCCAACAAAATCGAAATTGGCAAGGCGGTAGAAGCTTTGTTTGCCGGCACCAAGGTCCAGAGCGTCAACACCATCAATGTTCGCGGCAAGCTGAAGAGAATGGGTCGGTATCAAGGCTATACTTCCAAGTGGAAGAAGGCCATCGTAACCCTGACCCCCGATTCCAAGGGCATCGAGTTCTTCGAAAGCATGATCTAACGGCAGCATGTTTGAATCCTTTGCCGTAAGGCACCCGGCTGCCCAGTATAGGGTTGCTCAACCCTGCAAGAAAAATGAGGAGTGAATGAAATGGCCATCAAAACCTACAGGCCTACATCGCCTGCCAGACGTCAGATGACCGTGACGGACTTTTCCATCCTGTCCAAGGTGGAACCCGAAAAGTCCCTTCTGGCGCCTTTGAAAAAGAATGCCGGCCGCAACAACACCGGCCGCATCACCGTTCGTCACCGCGGCGGCGGCAACCGCAGAAAGTACCGCATCATCGACTTTAAGCGCAACAAGTTCGATATTCCCGCCGTGGTGAAAACCATCGAGTACGACCCCAACCGCAGCGCCTTTATCGCCCTGCTGGAATATGAGGATGGGGAGAAACGCTACATCCTTTACCCCAACGACCTGCAAATCGGCGACACCGTTATTTCCAGCCGCACCGCCGACATCAAGCCCGGAAACGCGCTGCCTTTGGAGAACATTCCCGTCGGTACCTTCATCCACAACATCGAGCTGCATCCCGGCAAGGGCGGCCAGCTGGTCCGCGCAGCCGGCAACTCCGCTCAGTTGATGGCGAAGGAAGGCCCCTACGTTCTCATCCGTCTGCCTTCCGGCGAGCTGCGCAACGTGCTGGGCACCTGCATGGCAACCGTGGGTATCGTAGGCAACGCCGACCACGAGAACGTGTCCATCGGTAAGGCCGGCCGCACCCGTCACCGCGGCATTCGTCCCACCGTTCGCGGTTCCGTTATGAACCCTGTGGACCATCCCCACGGCGGTGGTGAAGGCAAGAGCCCCATTGGTCGTCCCGGTCCTGTTACTCCTTGGGGCAAACCTGCTCTGGGTTACAAGACCAGAAAGAAGCACAACCGCAACGACCAGTATATCGTAAAGCGTCGTAAATAACGGCCGAAAGGAGGCAAACACGTAATGGGCAGAAGTGTCAAAAAAGGACCGTTTGTACAACCTGCACTGCTCAAGCGCGTTCAGGAATTGAATGCCAAGAACGAGAAGAAAGTGCTCAAAACCTGGAGCCGCGCTTCCACCATATTCCCCGACTTTGTCGGGCATACCTTTGCCGTCCACGACGGCCGCAAACACGTTCCTGTCTATGTAACGGAGGACATGGTCGGTCACAAGCTGGGGGAATTCGCCCCCACTCGGACCTTCAGAGGCCATGCGGGCTCCAAGAAAACCAATACCAAATAAGAGTGGCCGGAAGGAGGAAAACACATGGAAGCCAGGGCATACCTAAGATACGCCCGCATTTCGCCCCGCAAGGTGCAAATCGTGTTGGATCTGATCCGCTCCAAGCCGGTTGATCTTGCCGAAGCGATTTTGAAGCACACCCCCAAGGCCGCCAGTCACGAGTTGCTCAAGCTGCTCAAATCTGCGATGGCCAATGCCGAGAACAACCACGGCATGAACCCCGAAGCTCTGTATGTGGCCGAGTGCTTTGTGACCCCCGGCCCCACCCTGAAGAGGATTCGCCCCGTTTCTAAGGGCAGGGCATACCGGATTCTCAAGAGAACGTCCCATGTGACCATGGTGCTCAAAGAGCGCGAAGAAGTCTAAAAGGAGGTAAAACCATGGGCCAAAAGGTAAATCCCCACGGTCTGCGTGTGGGTGTCATCAAAAACTGGGATTCCCGCTGGTTTGCTCGCGACGACGTCTTCGGCGACACCCTGGTCGAGGACTACCAGCTGCGTAAATTTCTGAAGAAGAAGTTTTATGATGCCGGTGTTCCCACCATCGAAATCGAACGGGACGCCGCTCGCGTACGCATCCATATCCACTGCGCCCGTCCCGGCCTGGTAATCGGCAAGGGCGGCGCCGAAATCGAAAACACTCGCAAAGCCTGCGAGGAAATCGTCAACAAAAACCGGGAGCAAAAGCTGGCTGTCTACCTCAATGTGGTTGAGGTAAAGCAGGTTGACAAAAACGCTCAGCTTGTGGCGGAAAGCATCGCCCAGCAGCTGGAGAACCGCGTTTCCTTCCGTCGGGCCATGAAGCAGGCCATCGGCCGCGCCATGCGCTTTGGCGCCAGAGGCATTAAGGTACAGGTCAGCGGACGTCTGGGCGGCGCCGAAATTGCCCGCACCGAGCACTATCACGAGGGAACCATTCCCCTGCAGACGCTGCGCGCCGACATCGACTACGGCTTTGCCGAAGCTGCCACCACCTACGGCCGCATTGGCGTAAAGGTTTGGATTTATGAGGGAGAGGTTCTGGGCGACGTGCGCAGCGACCGCTCCAAGAATTCCCAACAGCCTCGTCGGGACAACCGGGATCGCCGGGAAGGCAGAGCTCCCAGAGGCGAAAACCGCTCGGCCAGAGGCGAAAACCGCTCTCCCCGGGCAGAGGGAAGGAGGCCCCAGTAAATGCTGTTACCGAAAAGAGTGAAGTATCGCCGCGTTCAGCGTGGAAGGCTGAAAGGTAGAGCCATGCGTGGCAACACCGTCACTTACGGCGATTATGGTTTGATGGCTATGGAGCCCGCCTGGATCACCTCCAATCAGATCGAGGCAGCTCGTATTGCTTTGACCCGTCACATTAAGCGCGGCGGCCAGGT
>JAKPGH010000114.1 GCA_029550985.1 Bacillota bacterium | reverse complement strand
GCGGGTGGCCACGTCAAAGCCCCGATACCGCTCCAACAGTCTGGGAATCCCGCCGTAGCGCTGCGCCATGTTCAGAAACAGAATGGCCTGCATCAGAGCGTCCCGGTTCCAAAGCTGGGTTTTGGCCAGTTTGCGGGCCTCCTGGTCACTGTTGTCCGCCGGGGTGTGCAGATAACGCAGCACCCTGCGGCCCATGTCGGCAGCCATAGCGTCGATGGCGCGGGGGGCGTCGTAGGGCAGAGCCACATTCAGTCCCCGTTCCATTTCCCCTGCGGCGCAAACCGCCAAAATGGTGTGGCTTCGCACCGTTCCAAAGGAGGAGTCAAAAATGCGTAATTTATCTCCCTGTTCGGATACTTCTATGGTCAAATCCCCGTCCAAGCAGCCCATGTTTTCCAGGGTTTCCCGGAGCAGAGACTGAATGGCCGCATTGTGGCTTCGGACTTTTACCTCCCAACCGGGAAGCCCGTCGGGGGCAAGCCGCATCAGTTGCGAGCGGTAGAGGGCTTCCACTCCCGACATATCCACCCGGTCCCCCATACCGCTGAAGGAACAGCGGACAAACTCTCCCCGGGCCAGCATCCCCTCGATGCTGCGCTCCACCTGCCGGGTGGCGGGGAGCCCTTCGGACAACACCTGCAAAGCCGCCCGGCTGCCTCCCCGGACAAACACGCCCAGTTCCATGGCGCAGAAGTTCATGGCAAATTCAAAGAGGGAAGCGAAATTGGCGCCAAAGTCCACCACGCTGGCGCCGGTGGAGCGAATGCCCGCCGTCAGGGCGTCCTTGAGGACCTCGGCGCTTCGGTGGGTGCTGGAACCCACCGCAATGCGGGCGCCGGGATGAAGGCTTCCCACCGCGGCCCCCACCCGGGCGCAGAATTCGGGGGTAAGCTCCACCCCAATCTGCCCCGAAATGCCGTCATCGTCAAAGAAGATGCGGCTGTCTCCGCCCACCTTGACATGGAGGGTGGCCCGGGAAAAATCCGCCACCTTTTTGCCCGGCCAGATTTTGATGCCGGCGGCCACGGTGGCCTGTTCCCCCACCACGGCCCCCGCCCCCACGGTGGAGCCTTCAAAGAGCATGGCGCCCGCCTTGATGGAGGCTCCGGCGCAGACCAGACTTCCGGTGAGGGTAGCTCCCCGGGAGATGTGGGCCCCTTGCAGCACCACGCTGCCGGTAATGCGGGCTCCCCTTCCCACGGTGCAGCCGTCGTCTAACACGCTTCCCTCTTCGATGAGAACGTCGTCTTCCAACACCACGTTCCTGCCAATGTAGACCGGCTGCCGAATTCTGACTCCCGCCGGCCTGCCAGCCACTCCCCCCATGGGGGGAAGGCTGCACCTGACTTTTCCATAAAGCATATCCCGCTGGCAGGAAATATAGGTGTCCAAATCCCCAATATCGCACCAGTAGCCCTGCCCCTCCCAGCAGCGCAGAGTTTCCCCCCGGCTGAGCAGAAGGGGGAACAAATCCCGGGCAAAGTCAAAGTTTTCCCCGGCGGGAATCATCTGCAAGGCTCGCTTGGAGAGCATATAGATGCCGGTGTTGGCCAAATCGCTCACCGCCTGAGAAAAAGCGGGCTTTTCGATGAACCCTACGATCTTTCCGGTCTCGTCCACATCGATAAGGCCGTATTCCCGCGGGTCCTCCACCCTTTTCCCCAAAATGGTAACCGCCGCTCCCCCTTTTTTGTGATGGGAGGCAAAGGCCGTCAGGTCAAAGTCGCAAAGGGCGTCTCCGCTGATGACCAAAATATTGTCGTCATCCGGCAGGCAGGCGTTTTTCACGCCTCCCGCCGTTCCCAGGGGGGTGGTTTCCTCCACAAAGCGAAGCCGGATTCCCTTGTACGTCCCGTCGGGGAAATGCTCCACAATCCGCCCCGGCAGATACCGCAACGTCAGGGCGGCTTCCCTGACGCCGTGGAGGACCAGCAAATCCAGAATGTATTCCAGTATGGGGCGTCCGCACAGGCGGGCCATGGGCTTGGGCATATCGCAGGTTAGGGGGCGCAGGCGGCTTCCCTCTCCCCCTGCCATGATGACCGCTTTCATGATTGAACCTTCCCTTCCAGATAATCTGTAGGAAGTATTGGCACAATGGCATGGGTTTAGTCAGAGGTGTTTCACATCGCCCCAACGGCCTCGATACCGGGTGGAAAAGCCCTATAAACGCCAGTAATCGCTTGTGCAAAAGGCCGGAATTTCCCGTTTTCAAAAACTATGTAGGATGTGACAAAATAATTTTGAATTTCATTAGCTTTTCCTTATAATTCGCACGAATATTCATCTCCTTTTTTCTCGAAATAAATAGTTTTTTGGGAATAAATTCGATTTTATCCAATTTGACAAATAATAGGGCCCTGTCTATAATTGTTTTGCTTTGGTAAGCATGGTTTTGGCCTTTGGGCTTAAAGCTATGCCAAAAAGGAGAGTATTATGTCTAGTAAAACAAGACGCGCTCTACGTGATGTGATTGCAAGCAGAGGACGTCTCGCGATTTGGGCTCTTCTTCTCGCAACTGCGCTGGCAGTCGTAGGCATGACGGTCTACCGGTGGCGGCAAACCTTCGGCACCCCGTCCAACAAGCCTATGACCTTGGAAGAAATGGAGCGCAGCGGTCGAATCGTTTTGGCTTATGACCACGACGAGGATGATTTAGGCACCTTGCTGGACCTGGAGGCGGCACGGCACTTTACCGTTACCGTGGTGGCCGACGGCCGGGAGTACGAGGTGCGGGCAACTCGCGACAATACTGTGGAAGAAATCTTGAAACGGGCCAAGGTGACCTTAGGCCCCGAGGACGAAATGAGCCACTTCCCCGGCAGAACGGTAAACCCCGGGGACCGGATTGTGGTGGAGCGTTGGACTCGAGACACCGTCACCGAGGAAAATGAAGTTCCCTTTGAAACGGTGGAAATCGCCTCTTCCCTGCTGGCGCCGGGCAAGAAGCGGGTGATTTCCCAGGGAGTCAACGGTCTTGCGCTGCAAACCTACGAACGAGTGATGCGAGACGGGGTTGTGGTCGAAAAGACCTTGAAGGAAGAAACCATTTTGCAGCCCGCCGTTCCCCAACGGATTCTGGTGGGAACCGACGGAGCCCCCATTTCCCCTTACGACTTTGAATGGGAGATGGACGAAAACGGCGTGCCTGTGGACTACCAAGCGGTGCTGACCAAGCAGCGGGCGGCGGGCTACAGCGCCAATCCGGGAGCAGGCACCGCCTGCGGCTACCTCAAGGCGGCGGTAGGCCACGTGGCGGTGAACCCCAAAGCAATTCCCTACGGCACCAAGCTGTATATCCGCAGCGCCGACGGCCGGTTTGTCTACGGTTACGCCATCGCCGCAGACACCGGCACCGCCCTGCTGCAGGGAGTCGTGGATTTAGACCTGTTTTATCAAACTTATGCAGAAAGCTGCCTGAATGGCATGCGTCAAGTGGATGTCTACATTTTAGAGTATCCCAAGGAAAACAAGAAATCTTAGAAAATTCCCCCAATACTACTAAAATATGTACGCCAAAGCATAAGGAGCGCAAAATTCGCGCTCCTTTTTTATACCGAAATTTATGAGAAAGGCGCCCTTGATTTCCTTATTGTTCCCCGAAAAAAAACATGATATAATGACTAAAATTCGGGCTTGCGGATGCAACGGCAGAGAATTTTTCCCGGCAAACTGGACGCAATTCTTCCTCTGTTTGGATTGTGCCGGCAAACTCGATTGGGACTTAATGACATGACGAAGAAAAAAGTTGAAAGATTGGCGCAAGGCGCCTCAAGGCTCCTCTTTGGGGCAGGTTTTGCTTTCTGTCTGGTGTTCGGGCTGATTCCGCCGCTGGTTTTCGGCATCTGGAACAGCGGCGTGGTCGCTCTGCTACTAGCTGCGCTGGTGTTTTTGCTTCTGCTTCAAATTTGGAAAGCCCTGTCGTCTTCCCTTCGGCGGGGCATCGCGCTTTTGCTGCTGTTTCTGCTGGCGGCTGCCGGCACCCTTTCGGTGCGGATGGTGCGGCAAGGGTGGTTTTCCCCTCCTCCCCCCGGAACCAATCTGCCGGTGGTGGTGTTGGGAGGCGGCATCCGGGGAGACAGGCCCTCCCTCATGCTGGCGCGCCGGCTGCAAACCGCCGCCCTGTATTTAAAGGAAAATCCCGAGGCCATCTGCGTGGTCAGCGGCGGTCAGGGCAAAGACGAGGAGTACCCCGAAGCCCAAGTCATGGCCGCCTATCTGGAGGAACTGGGAGTTTCCTCCCGCCGGATTTGGCAGGAGACCAATTCCTCCAACACCCGGGAAAACTTGTATTTGACGCAACAATTGCTGGGAGACACGCTGCCCGACCTTCGGGAAATTGTCGTTGTCACCGACGGCTTTCACCAGCTGCGGGCAGCCTTTTACGCCGCCGATGTCGGCCTGAAAGCCTACTCCATCCCCTCCCCCACTCCCTGGGCGCTGCTGCCCTCCTACTGGCTGCGGGAGTGGATGGCCCTTTCGGCGGCCTGGGTAACGGTAAATCTGGCTAACGGCTAACATTTAGAAAAAGGAGAGGATTTATGAAGAGAAATACAAGCTCTGTGTTTACTCTTTTGGTGGACAATGAATTTGGCGTCCTCACCCGCATCACCGCCCTCATTCGCCGGGCAGGCTGGAACATCCGGTCTTTGGCGGTGGCCGAAACCAAAGCCACCGAAACGTCCCGGCTGACCATCTGTTTGGAACGCCGCCACAACACGGTGGAGCAGGTGCTAGAACGGCTCAATCGGCTGGACTGCGTCCGGGAGATTCTGCCCTACTCCAAGGAAACCCAGGTGGCCCGGGAGCTTGCCTTGCTGCACCTGTCCGTAAAGGATGAAGACACCTTGCAGCAGCTCTGCCGGCAGCTCAACGCCACCATTTTGGAGCGCAACGGCAGTCATGTTCTGCTGTCCGCCGTCTGCGAGGAAGGAGTTTTGGACAACATACTGCCAACCTTGCGGGAGCAGGGACTTCTGGACATTGCCCGCACCGGCGCCATCACGCTGCGCCGCTACTTAGAAGGCAAGGAGGACGCCGCTCAATGAAAAAGCCTGTAACGGACCGAGTGTTCCGCATTTTGGTCATCAATCCCGGTTCCACCTCCACCAAAACGGCGGTTTATGAAAACGAGGAGGAGCTGGTGGTGACAAGCTTTCGCCACTCCCGCGCAGAGCTGGACGCCGCCGGCAGCATCCTCAACCAAAAGGAATTGCGGATGGGCTATATCTTCCAGATGTTAAAGGAAAACGACATTCCCCTGGAAAGTTTGGACGCGGTGGTGGGCCGGGGCGGCCTGGTACAGCCCATTGACAGCGGAACCTACCTTATCAACCAAAGGATGCTGGACGATTTGATTCACTCCGCCGCCGACGTTCACGCCTCGGCTTTGGGGGGAATCATCGCCCATGAAATCGCCACCAGGGTGGGGATTCCCGGCTACGTGGTGGACCCCATTGTGGTGGATGAAATGGAGCCGGTGGCCAAGCTCACCGGTATTCCCGGCATCGAGCGCCGCAGCGTCTTTCACGCCCTCAACCAAAAGGCGGTGGCCCGGCGCTGCGCCGCCGACATGGGGATGAAGTACGAGGATGGCCGCTTTATTGTGGCCCACATGGGCGGCGGCATCACCGTAGGCGCCCACCGGTACGGACGGGTCATCGACGTCAACGACGGCATTGCGGGAGAAGGCCCCTTCACCCCCGAGCGGTGCGGCCAGGTGCCCATCCAGCAGCTGATTTCCATGTGCTTTTCCGGGGAGTACACCGAGGACGAGCTGCTGAAAATGGCCCGCACCACCGGAGGCATGTACGCCTATTTGGGCACCAACGACCTGCAGAAATGCGAGCGGCTGATTCGGGAAGGGGACGAGTACGCGGCATTGGTGCTGGAATCCATGGCCTATCAGGTTTCCAAGGAGATTGGGGCCATGTTCGCCGCTCTGGAAGGGCGGGTGGACGCCATCATCCTCACCGGCGGCCTTGCCTACTCCACCCGGTTTACCGGAGTCATCAAGCAGCGGGTGGGCCTGATTGCCCCCGTCAAAATCTACCCCGGCGAAGACGAAATGCTGGCCCTTGCCCAGGGCGTTTTGCGGGTGCTGCGGGGCGAAGAACGGGTTATGACCTATTAAATTACAACATAAATATAACAGCCACGTCCTTTTCAGGGCGTGGCTGTTTTGTATGGCGATTGGAATGTAACACTAAGACCTGGATTTGGTCTGCACAATAATGCGCTCGTCACACTCGCTGCAAAAATAAGGATGGTTGATGGCGTACAACAGCCGGTCCAGTTTGACAGACCGCCCGCAGTTGGGGCACCGCAGCTTTTTTTGCACCAGCACCAGATAACAGACCAGAACCACTGCCGCCGGCGCCAAAAAGAGCCGGTACCGGATGCCGATGAGCACAAAGACGGTAAAGACGGCCATTAAAGCGGTGGCCAGCAGAATATCCCTCTTTTGAATTGTCATGGATCCAACCTCCGAGCGGCGCGTCAAAGGACGGTTTCGCCGATTAAATCGTAGCCTTCGGCGCCGGTAATCTTCACCTGGACGAACTCTCCCGGCCGGGCGTTTCCGGTGAAATACACCCGGGTGTCGATGTCCGGGGCGTCTCCCGGCCCGCGGCCCCACCAGCGCCGCTCGTCCTCGTCAAAGCCCTCGCAGAGCACCTCCAGCTCCTTGCCCACCCTTTCCATCGCCAACTGGTAGGCAATCTCCGCCTGCAGCTCCATCACAATTTCCGCCCGGCGGGCCTTGACCTCCTCGTCAATCTGGTCCGGCAGGTCGAAGGCGGGGGTGTCCTCCTCCCGGGAGTAGGCAAAGCAGCCCAGCCGGTCAAACCGGACCTCCCGAATAAAGTTGCAGAGAATCTCAAAATCCTCTTCGGTCTCGCCGGGGAAACCGGCGATAAAGGTGGTGCGCAGGGTAATGCCCGGCACCTTTTCCCGAATGCGGTTGCACAGAGCCTTTAGGGACTCATGGTCACCCCGGCGGTGCATGGCATTTAAAATTCGACCGGATGCGTGCTGAAGGGGCAGGTCCATGTAGGGGACAATTTTAGGCTGGGTGCGCATCACGTCCAACAGCTCGTCGGTAATCCGGTCGGGATAGCAGTAAAGCACCCGCACCCAGTGGAGCCCTTCGATTTCGCAAAGGGAGGTAAGCAGCTGGGGCAGCATCAGCTTACCGTACAGGTCCTCGCCGTAGCGGGAGGTGTCCTGGGCGACGACGTTGAGCTCCCGCACGCCGTCCGCCACCAACCGGCGGGCTTCCTCCAGGATGTTTTCCATGGGGCGGCTGCGAAAACGGCCCCGAATCCCGGGGATGGCGCAGTAGCTGCACCGGTTGTCGCAGCCCTCGGCGATTTTCAGGTAGGCAAACCAGGGCTGGTTGGCCAGCACCCGCCCCCCTTCCAGGGAAAGGTCCTCCTTGTTTCCAAAGGCGGAGGTGGTCCTGCCTTCCAGCAGACCTTTCACCGCCGCCACAATGTCGGCGTTTTTTCCAATGCCCAGGGCCACGTCCACTTCGGGCAGCTCCCGGACAAACTCCTCCCGGTAGCGCTCCGGCATGCAGCCGGTCACCACCAGCCCCTTGAGCCTGCCCCTGCCTTTTCGGGCCGCAAACTCAAAGATGGTGTCGATGCTCTCTTTTTTGGCGTCCTCTATAAAGGCGCAGGTGTTGATGATGACCACATCGCAGTCTTCCGGATTGCCGCTGAGGGCAAATCCCGCCTGCTGCAGGGAGAACAGCAGTCGTTCGGCATCCACCTGATTTTTGCTGCACCCCAGCGACACCATTCCCACGGTGGGGGTATTATGCTTCGTCGTAATAATCCTCGTCCTCTCGCAAATTTCTCAGCACCGTGCGGATCACCTCGTACGGGTAACCCAGACGGGCCAGGGCGTTTTGTATCCGGCGCAGCCCCTTTTCGTCCTGCAGGCTGTTCCGGTATTTTTTCAGCACGACATTTGCCGCCGCGGCTTCCAAATCCTGAGGCTCCTCTTCCAGAACCTCCTCCGCCAGCTCCCGGTCAACGCCTTTGGCCATAAGCTCCCGCAAAATCCGGTCCCGGGCTCGGCCCTTTCGGGCAAGCTCTCTGGCGTAGCGTCCGGCGAATTCCCGGTCGTCCAGATAGCCCAGTTCCAACATCCGGCTCACCGCCGCGGCGGCCGCCCGCTCCCCCCAGTTGGCGGAAAGCTTCTGATAAAGCTCCTGGCAGGCGTAGGGCCGGATGGAAAGCAGCCGCAACGCCTGATTTTTGGCGAAAAGGAGCTGGGAGCTTTGCTGCAGCTCCTGAAGGCGGTCTTCCTCCAACTGGTCGCCGGGATGCAGCTGTGCCGCCATATCGGGGTGAAGAGCGCAGACAAAGGAGCCGTCCAGATGCAGGCCCACTTTGCCGCGGCGCAGGGCGGTCAGAGCTGTCACCGTCACCGATTAATCCTCCACCTCAATGTCCAAATCCACCTGTTTGGAGGCGGGTTCCGCCGGCTCGTCCACATCGTTCGCCGGTTCGCTCAGCTTGGACAGCTTTTTGCCGCTCTTTGGAGGATTGAGGAGCAGCTCCTTGTTTTCCATAATCTGCGCGGCAATTTTGTCGGCAAAATCCCGGTTTTCCCGCAGATATGCCTTGGCGTTGTCCCGTCCCTGCCAGCGGTGGTCGGCGTCGTACTGGAACCAGGCTCCGCTCTTTTTGATAATGTCCAGCTGAACGGCCAAATCGAGAATTTCACCCTCCCGGGAAATGCCCTGGCCGTACATGATGTCAAAACTTGCCTCTTTAAAGGGAGGGGCCACCTTGTTTTTGACCACCTTCACCCGGGTGCGGCTTCCCACAATCTCGCTGCCCGATTTGAGCTGCTCGGTGCGGCGAATATCCATCCGGACGGAGGAGTAGAACTTAAGAGCGCGGCCGCCGGGAGTGGTTTCGGGGTTGCCGTACATCACTCCGATTTTTTCCCGCAACTGGTTGATGAAAATCACCACGCAGTTGGATTTGGAGATGGCGCCGGTAAGTTTTCGCAACGCCTGGCTCATCAGCCGAGCCTGCAGGCCCACGTGGGTGTCTCCCATATCCCCTTCGATTTCGGCTTTGG
>JAKPGH010000092.1 GCA_029550985.1 Bacillota bacterium | reverse complement strand
TATTCATCAAATCATAAAGGGTGTCTTCTTCGTTTACGGTGATGGTACCGCCGGCGCCGCCCACCCTGACTGCAATCTGCCCGGACGTGATGCCAATATCCTTGAGCTTGGTGCCGTTTCCGCTGTGGTTTTTCAGCAACGTATCGGTGGAAAAGAAGCTTTCGGCCTCATCCGCCGGGTCCAGAGCGGTGGTGCCGACGGAAAAGCCAAACTCGTCGGAGGTGGAGACAACGGTCAGCTTCCCGTCGTCGCTGAGTTTGAAATTGACTTTGGCGGCGTTTCCCGTGGAGCCGAAGGCTGCGGCTTTGGCCACATTGAGCTTGCTCACCAATGTCTGCTGCACCCGCTTTTGGTAGTCTTCGTCCGACTCGTCCTCATTGCGGGTAATATCCTTCCACTGGAAGCTGAGGGTTTTGGTTTCTTTTCCAATGGTGAGGTCCAGCTTATAGGTTTTGCCGTCCTCCAACTGACTCAAAAGGCCTTCGTCAATGGTCACGGAGGTGTCGTATCCCAGGGAAAGGCGGTTGTTAATCTGTCCCGACTTAAGGCCCATGACCTCCAGCGCACTTTTGGTGCCCTGAACCGTGCCCAGCTTGATGGACTTGTCCTGAATGCCGGTTTGCAGCCGCACCGCGGAGGATGGGTCGTCGGCGTCGGTAAAGAGAAGGGTGATGGCGCCCTGCCCGAACTTTTGGTCCATCTGGGCATTCATGGAAACCAAAATGGCTTCCCGCACGTCCATCTCGCCGGAGGCAATCTGCTCCACATACTTGGAAACATCGGCGCTCACGATCAGGGAAGTGCTGCCCACCGTCACATTCATGGTGTATTCCTTAAGCTTGTTCAGCAGGGCTTTCCCCTCGTCGGTGGAAAAATCGGGCAGGCTGGCTCCCCCATCCAACCCCAGCATGGCGTTGATGTCCAGGGAGGTGCCGGTGTGGCTTCCATTGTCATAGCTGATACCCGAGGTAAAGGACGTTCCGCCTTGGGCGCCAATAAAGAGGTTGAGCAGGTTGCCCTGCACATCCCGCAGCTTCAGGTTGTCGCCGTCGCCGGTGGTTTTGGAGGTAAAGACAAACCGCTCAGTAACGGTGTTGAAGGTCGCGCTGACCCCCGCCGAAGAGCTGTTGATGCGGCTGAGGAAAGTTCGGATGGTATCGTTCCGGTTTACGGTGATAACCGTATCGTTGATGGAAAATTTCAGGGTGTCTCCTAACAGCTGTTTACCATCCGTTTCCAGGAAGTCGGCCAGCTTGGTGTCCAAATTCAGCCGGTTGGTCATTCCCACCGCAAGCCCCAGGGAGTCGGCGGTGTTCCGCACCTCCACCACGGTGGAGGCTGCCGCTCCCTTTAACCCGAGGGAAAAGGTTCCCTCAGACTCGTTGAGGGTGTGGCTTACCAGAATGGTATTCTGACCAAAGGCCTGGTCAATCAGCCGTTGCAGTTCCTGGGCAAAGGCGCTGGAATCGCCGCCCACATGGCTTTTGCCCTGAAGGCTGTCCAGCTTGATGGTTTTGGTGGTGCCGTTGAAAGCAAGCTGCAGGGTCTTTCCGATGTAGTCCTGGTCCACCGAAATCTCGTTGCCCTTCAGTTCCTGCTGGTATTGGCCGGTGGTGAAAGTCTGATTGGTGGCCAGCTGTTTGATGGAATCCACCGTAAAGGAGCCGAGTTGGGCGCCGGTTCCCGCGTTGACGGTAATTTTATCCGAAGAGGCAGTCCCCTTGTAAACGTTAAAGAAGGCGTTGGCCCGCAGGGAGCTGGCCCCCGCCGCCATGGAAAGATGCTTGGTCTGAAATGCCCGCAGCGTGTTGGCAACGCCCCGATAGGCGGAAATCTTCCAGTTAATTAAAGTCTTCTGCTGGGTTTGCTTTGCCAAACGAGAGCGGGTGGATGTAGTGAGGGCCTCCACCAAAGAATCGGTATCCAGTCCAGTTGCCAGGCCGCCGATTCCCTTGTTTTTGGCGCTCAACTGGGAATAAAAACTAACAGAATTGACAGTAGCCATAGAGGTTCCTCCGTTCACAGGCTGAGTGCACCAAACATGCGTCTGCTATACAGTCTTCCTGCTATATATTTCGGCAGCAAAACAAGGAACTTAATCCAAAAAGGACATTTTCCATCCAAGTGAAAAGGCCGCAGTCGCCGTGCGAATGCAGCCTTTGTCATCATACGATTAATTTGCGGAGAATGGCGCTGCCAATCTGGGATAAGGGGAGCTGGTCCACCACGGCTCCCAGGTTGTAAGCCACCATGGGCATGCCGTACACCACACAGCTTTCCTGGTCCTGCCCGATGGTGTAGGCCCCCTGTTTGCGCATCAGCAGCAGGCTTTTGGCGCCGTCGCCTCCCATTCCGGTGAGGATGACCCCCACCGAATCCTTCCCCGCCGCTTTCGCCACCGATTCAAAGAGGACGTCCACCGAGGGGCAGTGCCCGCTCACCTTTTCCTCCTGCGTCAGGCGGACATAGTAGCCCCGGGCATCCTTGTGAACCCGCATCTGCCGGTCTCCCCCCGGAGCCAACAGAGCCAGTCCCTGTTCCACCCGGTCCCCGTCCTTGGCCTCCCGCACCCGAATTTTACAGATTTTGTTCAGCCGCTCGGCGTACATGGCGGTAAAATAGGCGGGCATGTGCTGCACAATGACAATGCCGGGCGTGTTTTCCGGCAGGTCCTTCAGCACGGTCAAAATGGCCTCGGTACCTCCGGTGGAGGCTCCGATGGCGATGATGGTATTGGGATTTTTAAACCGCACCGGCCCGGTGATGGGAAGCGGTGTGACGGCCGGCCGGCCGGGGGCCGTTTTGTGGGCGGAGGTTTCGGCGTCCGGCTGCGGGGATGGGGCGGGTCGTCCGGCGGCCGCGGTTTTGGTGCGCATGGCAATGGCCGCAATTTTAATTTTTTGCAGAGTCTCGGCAATAAAGGCGGCGTTGTCCATCTTCACCTGGCTGTTGGGCTTGGAGACAAAGTCCACCGCCCCTGCCTGCAGCGCCTCGAACACAATGCCGGAAACGGAGGAGATGACCACCACCTGAAGGTTGGGATATAAGGGCTTAATATGCCGCAGAAAGTCGGTCCCCCTCATGCGGGGCATCTCGATATCCAAAGTCACCACAGTGGGCTTGAGGCTTTTAATCTTCTCCTCGGCTTCAAACGCGTTGGAGGCTACCCCCACCACCTCAATCGCAGGATCGGCACTTAAGGAACGGGACATAAACTCCCGGAAAAAGACGGAGTCGTCGACAATCAGCACCCTGATTTTTTCTGCCATCATCGTTAAACGCCTTTCTGATATACGCTGGGCATAATGTAGTGAAAGCGGGTGGGCCGCGCAATGGCTTCGGTATGCCCGATAAAGAGGTAACCTCCCGGAGCCAAGGCGTCGTAAAGCTTCTCCACCACCGCCGCTTTGGTGGGGGTGTCAAAGTAAATCATGACATTGCGGCAAAAAATGACATGGTACGGCTTTTTATACCGGATGGGGTCCATCAAGTTGAAGATGCGGTAAACCACCTGGCTGCGAATGGCGTCCACCACCTGCACCTTGCCTCCCGGCAGGGCGCGGAAGTATTTCCGCTTCCACTGGTCGGGGATTTTTGCAATGGCTTCCTCGGGGTAAATGCCCTGTTTGGCGATATCCAACACCTTTTGGGAAATGTCGGTGGCAAGCAGAACCTTATCCCACTCCGGAACTTTGTGACCAAAGTAGTCGTGCAGAATCATGGCAAGGGTATAAGGCTCTTCCCCCGAGGAGGAAGCGGCGCACCAGATGCGCAAATCCCGGTCTTTTACCGTCTGCTCCAAATAGGGCAGCACCACCTTGCCGAAGTATTCAAAATGCTCCGGTTCCCGCATGAAATACGTGTGGTTGGTGGTGACCCGGTTGAGCAGGTTTTGCAGCTCCTTGCCGGTTTTGTCGGCCTTTAGCGCCTGGATGTATTCGGTGTAGCTCTGGTACCCCTGCTGAGCCAGATAGGTGCTCATCCGGCCGTCCAGCAGCACCCGCTTTTGGGTGAGGTTAATGCCGAAGTTTTCTTTTAAATACCCTACCAAATATGCGAACTCTTGGTCGTTGATTTTTACCATACCTGTTAATCCTTAAGAAAAGTACTCTATTCCACTTCCTCCACCCGGATGACGTTGTCCTCCCCCAGCACCGCCTGGTAGTCAAGAATCAGCTTGACGCCGGAGTCGGTGCGGCCGACGCCCTGGATAAACCGGGCTTCGGCGGAAGTGGAAAATTTGGGAGGAGGCGAGATGTTCTCGTCGTCGATGGTAATGACTTCCGAAACGCTGTCGATGACCAAACCCACCGGGGCGCCCTGCTCTTCCACCACAATGATGCAGGTGCGGTCGTGGTATTCCTGAGGCTCCTTGCCGAAGCGCATCCGCACGTCGACGATGGGGCAGACCTTTCCCCGCAGGTTGGTGATGCCCTTGACGTAATCGGGGCAGTTGGGAACCCAGGTGATGGGCTGCATGTTGATGATGTCAATCACATGGGAAATGGGAATGGCAAATTGCTGGTTGTCCAGGTCAAACACCAGGTATTTGCCGTGCATGGTATCTTCTTCCTGCTCCGTCAGCACCACATTGTTTTGTACTTGCGCCATAGCCGTTTACCTCTTTTCCAAAACTTTTTCGATAATGGCACCTACATCCAGAATCAGGCTGATGTTGCCGTCTCCCAAAATGGTGCATCCAGAGATGCCGTATTCCTTCACCCCGAACCGGTTGAGATACTTGGGCAGGGGTTTTACCACAATCTGTTGTTCTCCAATCAGCTCGTCCACCAGCAGGCAGGCGGAATCGTCTCCGCTCTGTACCCAGATGAGGATGCCGTCTTCGATGTTGGTGACGGCGTTGGGTACGTTGTAAAGTTCGTGGAGCCGAATGATGGGGTAGACGTTTCCACGAATCATAATCATCTCGTTGCCTTCGGTATCCACAATCACCTGATCGTTTTTGGCCTTGAAGCTCTCGTTGATGGATGTAATCTGCAGGGTGTACGTAGCCCCGCCCAGGGACACATCCATGCCGTCCACAATGGCCAAAGTCAGGGGAATTTTGAGGATGACGCTCATGCCGTAGCCCAGCTTGCTCTCCACCTGGACGGTGCCGCCGACCTTTTCGACGTTCTTCTTCACCACGTCCATACCCACGCCCCGGCCGGAATACTCGGTGACTTCTTCCTTGGTGGAGAAACCGGGGGTGAACAGCAGCATGTAGGCTTCCTTCTCGGTGTATTCGCTGGCGGGCTTGGTGAGGATTCCGTTCTTTTTGGCCTTTTCCAGCAGTTTTTGAGGATCCAGGCCTCTGCCGTCATCGGAAATGGTGATGAGAATTTCGCCGCCGGTGTTCTGGGCGGAAAGGGTGATGGTTCCCTTTTCCGGCTTTCCGGCCTTTCTCCGCTCCTCGGGAGTTTCGATGCCGTGGTCCATGGCGTTGCGCACCAGGTGCATGATGGGGTCGGCGATGCTGTCGATGATGGCCTTGTCGATGTCAGTGTCCTCGCCCATGGTCACCAGTTCGGCCTCTTTGCCGAGGGCGCGGCACATATCCCGCACAATCCGCTGCATCTTCTGGAAGGTGCCGGACACCGGAATCATCCGAATGGACATCACCATATCCTGCAGCTCGTCGGTCAGCTTGCGCAGCTGCCGCTCCGCCTTCTGGAAGTTATCCAGCTTGGTCAAGCCTTTCAAATCGGGGGAGCGAACCACCATGGACTCGGTGATGACCAGCTCGCCCATCAAATCCATCAGCTGGTCCAGCTTGTCCAGCGACACGCTGATCAGGCTCTGCTTGACGGGAGTCTTGACGGAGTTGTGCTTTTTCTCGTGCTCCTTTACCTGCGCCTGCTCGTGTTTGGCTTCCTGAGCCTTTTCCGGCCGGCTGGCTGCGGCCGGCGCGCCGGTGCTCGCAGGCGCCGAAGAAGCCGTGGCGGTTTCGGAAGCATTGGAAGCCGCGGGCGCCGCGGAAAGCTCCTTCAAGGTGACGGAGCGGACATGCATTCCCTTGCGGAGGGTGTCCTGCAAGGCGGAGAAGGACAGGGGGCTTTCCAGAATCATCTGGAAGCCTTTTTCCCCAATCAGCATGGCGGATTCCGGATTGCTTTCAATGTCGGCAGGGCTGTAGGAAATCACCTTGCAGCTGGAGCGCAGAGAATTGACCAGCATGAAAGCCCGCAGGTTTTCCATACCGCAATCCTCTTCAAAGAAGACGCAGGCTTCGTAACGGGCGCCGGAAACGTCCGCCGCCTGCCCCAGTCTGCGGGCAAGCTGCTCGTCGGTCAGCAGCGTGGCGGAGCTGACGTGCATCTGCTTTTCCAAAAACTCCTGCATCTGGGTGGAAGTGAGCTGGCTTTCCAGGGTCACCACAAAACCGTTTACCATGATTTCCATGGCGGTTTCGGGGTTGGTTTCGATATCGTGGGGATAGTACGCCACCACGTTGCTGATTGCTTTCAGGTTGCTGACCAGCATAAAGGCCCGCAGGTTTTCCATGCCGCAATCTTCTTCGAAAAAGATTTCAAAGTGCATGGCTCCCTTTCCGCCGGCACTGACAGGCTGAGCGGAAGGCTGAGCGGGCGCCGGCTCCTTCACCGCGGGAGCGGGAGCGGCGGTTTTGGCGGCAGGGGCCGCAGGGGCGGAAGTCTGATGGCCCTGCGCTTCCTTTAATTTATTGTAAAAGGCAACGGCTCGATTGATGAGGTCGTTGTTTTCCTCCGCCAGCTCGGCGCCGTTTTGAATGGCGTCCAGCTGACTTTTCAGGAAATCGCTGGCGTCCAGCATCAAATCGAACAGCTCGGTGAAGTGGTCCTGGTCGATGCCGTGCTCCCGAATCAAAAAGAAAGAGTCCTCCAGCTTGTGAGTGACGGTGGAGATTAAATTCAGCTCCATCATGGCGGAGGAACCTTTTATGGTATGCATAATGCGGAAAATTTCGCTGACCGCATCCTCAGTCAGCTCCTGACTTTTCTCCGAATTGAGCAAAACCTCATCCAACTGCTCCAGTAAGGTGCCCATTTCGTAGAGAAACATCTCCATCATTTGATCGTTGCCACTGGCCATATTCTCACACTCCGGTCCTCTATATTTCACAGCATTAATTGACTGGATATCCACTTATGTTGTTCTGTATCATAAAAAATTGTTTAAGATTTATTATATCACAGCTCTTTTTCCTTGGCAATTCTCGACACTGGTACTTTTTTTCTTAAATTTTTCGTGTGATATCTTCCCTATTATTCGTGAAATATCAAATCATCATCGGCAAGCCGATGCAAAAAGGGCGCTTCCTCCGAAACGAAGCGCCCCATCGTGTTCAGTCGTGGTTTCGGTCCTTGATTTTTTTCACAACTTCCAGCTTTTTGATGACTTTGCGGAACTCCTGCAGGTGCTTATTGTACCGCATGGAGCGAAAAGCCGGGAACGCCCGCAGCATTCTTCGCTCCTGGGAGTTCATGCGGGAGCGGAAGCGCTCGTAAATTCCGCCAATCTTTTCGTGAAGCTCCGTTTCGCTGATTTTTTCCTTTAGAGTTTCGGCATAGCGGAACAGAGTCTGGTCGGTAAATTCGGCCAGTTCGGCGGAAAACTCCCTAAGCTTCTGGTCAAAGTTGAGGAAGGACAGAATGGTGTAGAGGCTGTCGGCCACCAGCAGGACAAAAAGGGCCGATGAACTGTACCCCAAAACCTTTTTCGGTACTTTTTGGGTGTATAGGAACACGAAGGGGTGAACCACCTTCATAATCAACAGGGAAAGGGCGCCAAAGGCCACCGCCCCCAGCAGGCATACCCGCCCGTTGATGTTCCACTTTTTATGGGAGTAGTCCCACCATCGGGCGTGGAACAGCTTTTCCATTCCCCAAGAGGTGATGTACTCCAACGTGCTGGTCAGCACCGCCGCCATCAAAAATAAAAGGACGACGTTTTCCACCGAACGCAGGGTCACAATGACAATAAGGGCGCCGAACCCGTAAATGGGGCAGTAAGGGCCGTTTAGGAAACCCCGGTTGATAAACCGTTTCTCAAGAGTGGAGCAGAGAATGGTTTCGTAAACCCATCCCAAAAAGCTGTAAAACACAAACCAGAGAAAATAGGTTTCTACCATTCGCATAGTAACACTTCTTTAAATCTATTTGGTCCAGCAGTTGTATGCCTGTATATTTTGTATCTTATAATGTTAACCTCTTTTTGTCAATGAAGCGCCGTGGCGGAAATAAACATCCCCCGGCATAGCCGGGGGTATTTCATATGCGGGCAAAGCCCTTTATTCCTCGCATACACGTCAAACGTGTAATACGGTCTGCCAGTTGCGCAAAGCTGTTACTTGCTGCCCGTAAACGGGCCAACTTC
>JAKPGH010000088.1 GCA_029550985.1 Bacillota bacterium | reverse complement strand
CTGAATGGGCAGGGCGTCAATGTCCACCCGCAAGGCAATCACCGGGCCCGGCCTTCCGGTTTTGAGAACCGCCATGACGCTGGTGGGAGTAGGGCGGGTAATTTCCAAATCTCCCCCCATTTCCCGCAACTTCTTTTCAATATATCCCGACGTCTTTACTTCCTGAAAGGAAAGTTCGGCGTGCTGATGGAGCCAGCGGCGCATCTCAATAACTTCGTCCGCTATGGCCCGAACCTGTTCTCGGATGGTTGTCATTTTTTACTCCTTTGTTTCGGTGGATTTTACGCCTGCCATCAACAGGCCCAGCTGTTCCAAAGTGGCCTGGCTTTGGGGGAGAATATCCATCACCTGTCCCCGGTAGATGACCAGAATCCGGTCGGAAAGCTCCAGAATCTCGTCCAACTCGGTGGAAACCAGGAGCACGGCGGCTCCCTGGTCGCGGGCTTCGATGATGCGGGACTGAATGTACTTGGTGGCCGCAATGTCCAGTCCCCGGGCGGGATGGGTGGCAATCAGCAGCTTGGGGGAACGGTCCAGCTCCCGGGCCACCACCATCTTCTGCTGGTTTCCGCCGGAAAGCTTGCCCGCCGGCCCCTGAATGGAGCTCATCACCACGTTGTAGGCTTCGCAGAGCTGCCTGCCGTGCTCCACGCACCATTTGCGGTTGATAAAGCCCTTTTTGGTGTAGGGCTCCCTCCAGTAGGTGGTGAGGAGCATGTTTTCGTTGACGCTCATCTCCCCCACCATGCCGTACTTGTGGCGGTCTTCGGGAATGTGGGACACCCCGCTGTTTAAAATCTCCCGCACCGGCTTGTGGGTGGTGTCCTGCCTGTCAATGATAATTTTCCCCGAAGTCGCCCGTTCCAATCCCGCAATGCAGCGGACCAACTCCGACTGGCCGTTGCCGTCCACGCCGCAGATACTCAAAATCTCTCCGGCCCGCACGTCAAAGGTGACGTCCCGGAGCACCTGAACCCCCCGCCGGTTGGTGTAGCAGAGGTGCTCCACCTTTAAAACTTCCTTTCCGGGGGTCGCCTCTTTTTTGTTCAGCTTCAAATCCACCGAGCGGCCCACCATCATGTTGGCCAGCTGCTGGGTGTTCTCCACCTCCGAAATGGGAACGGTGGCTATTTTTTTGCCGCCCCGCAGCACGGTGCAACGGTCGCAGATTTCCATGACCTCCATCAGCTTGTGGCTGATAAAGATGATGGTGTGGCCCTGCTCCTTGAGCATCCGCATAGTGTCGAACAGTCCCCGCACCTCCTGGGGAGTGAGGACGGCGGTGGGCTCGTCCAAAATCAAAATCTTGACGTTGTGGGACAATGCTTTGAGAATTTCCACCCGCTGCTGCTGCCCCACCGTCAGCTGACTGACTTTGGCCCAAGGGTCTACCTCCAGGCCAAACTTTTGAGCCAGTTCGCTGAAGTTTTTGGCGGCGGTTTTCAAATCCAGCACCTGACTGTGGTCCTTCTGGCCCAGCACCACGTTTTCGATGACCGTCAGGGCGGGAATCAGCATGAAGTGCTGGTGCACCATGCCGATGCCCTTGGCCACAGCATCCAGCGGGTCATTGAGGACAACGGGCTGCCCGTCGATGTAAATTTCCCCGGCGGTGGGGGCGTACAAACCGTAAAGGATGTTCATGAGGGTGGATTTTCCGGCGCCGTTTTCTCCCAAAAGGGCGTGAACCTCTCCCCGCTCCACCGAAAGATTTACGTTATCGTTGGCTCGCAGGGTGCCAAACACCTTGGTGATGTTCTTCATTTCCAGATATGCCATGGTTTGCCCCTCCTATTCCCGGCTGTAGGCCCGTCCGCTGGCGGCGGGGGCGTTGGAGCTCTTGCGGTATGCGCAGATGGCCACCACCGTAATGATGTAGGGCAACATGCTCCAGAACTGATAGGGGATGGTGCCGCTGCCGGCCATTAACTGGAACTGAAGGGCGGAGCTTGCTCCAAACAGCAGCGTGGCCAGCAACACGCCGACGGGGGTGTAGTTGCCCACCACCACCGCCGCCAGCACAATAAAGCCGCGACCAGCCACCATATTCTCGGTAAAGGAGCTGAGGGCACCCATGGAAACAAAGGCTCCCGCCAGCCCCACCATCAGCCCGCTGTAAGCCATGGCCAGATACCGGATGCGGATGACATTGTTGCCCATGGTGGCGCAGGCATGGGGATTTTCTCCCACCGCCCGCACTTTGAGGCCGATTTTGGTTTTCTGCATGACAAACCAGGCCACGGGAACCAGCAGGAAGGCAAGGTATCCCGGAATGGTCTGGGTGAAGATGCTGCTCCCCACCACCGGCAGCCGGCTGAGCAGGGGCAGCGGAACCTCTTGAAAAGAGTTGATGATGGTGACGGAGGTGCTAACTCCAAAAATCAGGCGGTTGAGGGTAATGGTAAGCCCGCTGGCAAAGATGTTGACCGCCGTTCCTACAATGACCTGATTGGCCTTGACGGTGATGGAAAAGAAGGCGATGATCAGCGTCACAATTAGACCGCTGAGCATGGCGGCCAATCCTCCCACCAAAGCGGAGCCGGAGTAGTAGGAGGCCACCACGCCGGTAAAGGCGCCTATGAGCATGGTGCCCTCCACACCAATGTTGACCACGCCGGATCTTTCACTAAACACCACACCCAATCCTGCCAGCAGCAAGGGGGTGGTGGTGCGGATGTTGGAGGCAATAAAGCTGGTAATGGTTGCAATCATGCCTGCCCCCCCTTTCCCGGAGTCTTCCATTTCAAAAAGCCGCGCTCAAAGGCGACCCGAGCCACCACCGCCAGGATGATGATGCCCTGCATGATGGACACGGTGGCGCTGGGCACTCCCACCAGCATCTCCATTTTGTTGGAGCCGGCGTTGAGGGCCCCGAACAACAGAGCGGCCAGCAACAACCCTATGGGAGTGCAGTCTCCCAACAGGGCAACGGTAATGCCGTTAAACCCGATGTTGCCGGCAAAGCCCGCCATCAGGCGTCCCTGTAGGGCGAGAATTTCCACGCACCCGGCAAGGCCCGCGATGCCTCCGGACAGCACCATCACCAGCAGGGTGTTGGCGTTGATGTTCATGCCGGCG
>JAKPGH010000083.1 GCA_029550985.1 Bacillota bacterium | reverse complement strand
GGCCAAAATTGACGGGCGAATGGTCTCCCTGGACACCCCGGTGCAAACGGGGCAGATTGTCACCATCATCACCACCAACGCCAAGGGCCACGGCCCCAGCCGGGACTGGATCAACATCGTCAAAACCGCCTCCACCCGCAATAAAATCCGCGCCTGGTTTAAAAAAGAGCGCCGGGAGGAGAATATCCAGCAGGGCAAAGCGGAACTGAAAAAGGAATTTCGCCGCAACAACATCCTCCTGGAGCCGGAACAGATGGAGGAATTCATGACGCGGATTGCCCGCAACCAGCGGCTGAACAGCGTGGACGAATTCTACGCCGCGTTGGGTTACGGCGGAATCTCCCTGACCAAAATCATGCCCCGCATTAAGGAAATCTACAATCAGCACTACAAGGAAGACCGGGAAAAAATCCTCAAAAAGCAGCTGGAAAAGACGGCCGCCCAAAAACAGCGGAAGGCTTCCAGCGGCGTGATTGTGGAGGGGCTGGACAGTTGTCTGGTCAAGTTTTCCAAGTGTTGCAATCCGCTGCCGGGGGACCAGATTATCGGCTACATCACCCGGGGCTACGGTGTTTCCATCCACAAAAGGGACTGCATCAACGTGGTCAACTCCCTCAACGACCCCGACCAGAAGGCAAGATGGGTCAACTGCGAGTGGTCCGAAGCTTCCAGCAAGGAAATCTTCAAGTCCACCGTGGACATCTACGGAAAAGACCGCCCGGGGCTGCTGGTGGACGTCAGCATCGCCCTCAACAACATGCACGTGCCCATTTATTCCCTCATCGCCCGGGAGCAGCCGGAGGACACCACCGCCATTCAAATCACCTTCGGCATTTCCAACGTGGACCAGCTCAACTACATTATTAAAACCCTCTGCCGCATCAACGGGGTCACCCGGGTGGAGCGGACGGTGCAGTAAACCCTGGATAACGGAGTGAAAAACGATGAGAATAGTCTTACAGCGGGTCTCATCCGCCAGCGTCACCATAGAAGGAAAAGAGCACCATTCCATCGGGCCGGGTCTTGTGGCCCTGGTGGGCTTCGGCCACGAGGACGGGCAGGAGCACGCCGATTATCTTGCCAAAAAGATGGTGGAGCTGCGCATCTTCGAGGATGACAACGGCCAGATGAACCGCTCTTTGCTGGATGTGGGGGGACAGTGTTTGATTGTCCCCAACTTTACCCTTTACGCCAACGCCAAAAAGGGAAGGCGGCCTTCCTTCACCGACTCCATGGCGCCTGATAAGGCGTCCATGCTGTTCGACTACTTCGTGGTGGTGGTAAAGGAGCTGGTCGGCAAGGTGGAGACAGGGCGCTTCGGCACCCACATGCTGGTGGACATTCAAAACGACGGCCCCGTCACCCTGATTCTGGACACCAACGAAATCATGCCCCAAAAGCCTCGGTAAGAAGAAGGCTATTTGATGAGAAAGGGGAATAAATTATGAAAGTGATTATCGCGCCGGTAGGCACTTTGGGCACCAACTGCTATATCGTCAGCACCGAAAAAGGCGGCTGCTTTGTGGTGGACCCGGGCGCCCAGCCGGAAAAATTGGCGGGGATTCTGGAGGAGCATCATTTGACCCCCAAGTATATCCTGCTCACCCACGGCCACTATGACCACATTGGCGGCGTCAAAGGGCTGATGAAGCGTTACCCGGAGGCGGTGCTCTACATCGGCGAAAACGACAAGGAACTGCTGGAGGACCCTTCCAAAAGCTACGCCAGCCGGTGGGATGAAGATAACTTCCACATTACCGGCGCCCAGACCCTTAAGGAAGGGGACACCCTGCAGGTGGACGATTTGACCATCACCGTGCTGGACACTCCCGGACACACCAAGGGAGGAGTCTGCTATCTCTGCGAAGACGTCATCTTCTCGGGGGATACCCTCTTCCGGGGGGATGTGGGGCGTTGCGACTTGTATGGCGGCAATTTTGAAGTGATGAAGCAGTCTTTGGCCAAGCTGGCAGCCCTGGAGGGGGACTACACCGTCTACCCCGGCCACGATGTCAGCACCACCTTGGACTACGAGCGGGCTTACAACCCCTATTTGCGCGGATGACCCTGGAGCTTATCCTCCAAAACCTGCCCTGGGAGGGAGATTTCGACTACGAGGCGGAGTGTATCCTTCGCCTGTTTTTCCCCGGAGAAAAAATTGCCGTCCTTCATCAGCCCCAAACGCCGCAGGGGGACTGGGTTTCGGCCGTATTGACAGGGCAGGGAGAGGGCATTGCCATCGAACTTTCGGTGCAGATTGGGGGCCAAACCCAAAAGGCACGAGATTTAGTTTTGCCATCGGAAATTGTGGTGGGGGGAATGGAATGGGAGGCGGAGCGCAGGCTCTGCCTGCTGTTGTATGAAGCGCTTTGCCGGATGACCGGCATCCGCCCCCCCTGGGGCATCCTAACGGGGGTGCGGCCGGTCAACTTTTGCCGCAAACTGCAAAGGGAACTGGGCAGCATTGCCGCCGTGCGGGAATCCCTCATCCGGGACTATCAGGTGTTGCCCCAAAAGGCGGATTTGGCCCTTTCCACTCTTCAGGCCCAGGAGAGCATTTTGGCGACCAACACCCCCGAAAGCTACAGCCTGTATGTGGGAATTCCTTTCTGCCCCACCCGATGCCTGTACTGCTCTTTTGTCTCCCACGCCATCGACCGGGCGGGAAAACTGGTGCCGGAATACCTGGAGCTGCTCTGCCGGGAGCTGGAGGAAATTGCCGCCATTGCTTCCCGGCTGGGATTGCACCTGCGCACCGTCTACATCGGCGGGGGAACCCCCACCACTCTGGAGCCGGAACAGTTGGCAAAGCTGTTGGGGCAGATGGAAAAAAGCTTCCCACTTTTCCAATCTTCGGAATATACTGTGGAAGCGGGTCGTCCCGACTCCATCACCAGGGAAAAACTCCAGGTTTTGAAAGATTTTGGAGTTTCCCGCATCAGCATCAACCCCCAGGCGTTGGACGACAAAGTTCTGCAGGCCATCGGCAGGGCCCACACCGCTCAGGAAACCCTGGACGCCATGGCGTTGGCCCGGGAAATGGGCTTTGACAACGTCAACATGGATTTGATTGTCGGGCTGCCGGAACAAACGCCGGAGTCTTTTAACCGCAGCCTGGAGCAGGTGTTGGCTTTGGGGGCGGAAAACATCACCATCCACA
Organism: Bacillota bacterium; assembly: GCA_029550985.1. Taxonomy (GTDB): domain Bacteria; phylum Bacillota; class Clostridia; order Oscillospirales; family Ruminococcaceae; genus WRAV01. The sequence goes on along the minus strand of JAKPGH010000083.1, from coordinate 7,280 downwards.
CCCTGACCGTCAAGCGATCATCTGATTTGCGGGCCACTTTTGGAAGCGACGCCTATGACCGGGGCTCTTACCCCCTGGATGCGTTGTTGGCCCAATCCCAGGAGAAGCTGCGGCAGGCGGGGTATCGGCCCTATTACCTCTACCGGCAGCAGGGCAGCCGACAGAATCAGGAAAACACCGGCTTTTGCCTGCCGGGAAGAGAAGGGCTTTACAACATCTTCAGTATGGAGGACGCCCACACCATCCTGGCGGCGGGAGCGGGAGCGGTCACCAAGCTCTGCGCCCCTCCCGACAAGGTCCGCCGGGTGTTTAACTACAAATATCCCTATGAGTACATTTCGGGTTTCGAGGAAATACTGAACCGTAAGCGGCAGATCACCGAATTCTACAAGGAGGGATCACCATGATCACCAAGGAATTGTTAGAAAAGAAGTACACCCCTTTGGAGATCGCAGGTATTGTGGAGATGGCGGAAAAGGATCCGGATACCCTGGTGTTGCGCTCTGAACAGTATTACCACCATCAGGTGGACAGCGCCATGGTGCTGGTGAAGAAAAATATGCCCAACTACAAGTTTGTGCTGCTTTGTGGTCCTTCTGCTTCGGGAAAAACCACCACCGCCCACAAGCTGCAGAAAAGCCTGATTAACAACGGCATCGGGGCACAGGTGGTGTCCATGGATAACTTTTTCCTGGGAATGGATCATTATCCCAGGCTCCCCGACGGCACCCCCGACATGGAGTCCTTTGAAGCCATGGATTTGGAGCATCTCAACGAGTGCTTTGATACCCTCCTGCGCAAAGGGGAGGCCATGCTGCCCACCTTTGACTTTGCCACCCAAACCCAACATCGGGGAACCCAGTACGTTAAGCTTAACGACAACGACGTGCTGATTATGGAGGGAATTCACGCCCTCAATCCCAAGGTGCTTAGCGACATTCCCCAAAAGAACATCATGCGCATTTACGCCAGCGTCCGCTCCAAGTTTGTCTGCGGGGAGGAGAACATCCTTATTCCCAAGGATATTCGGCTGATGCGCCGCATGGTGCGGGACAACAAGTTCCGCAACTATCCTCCTCTTGCCACCCTCAAAAGCTGGGAAAACGTGTTGGAAGGCGAGCGGAAAAACATCAACCCCTATCGGGACAACGTGGATTTTAAGATGGACACCACCATCGACTACGAAGTGTGCGTCTGGCACTCCATGCTGCAAAGCCAGCTGGATATGACCGGCCCCGAGGAGTATGCCGATTACCCCGCCATCCAGCGGATTTTCAAAGGGCTGCTTCGCTTCCCCAGCATCGACGCCTCCAAAATCCCTCTGGATAGCCTGTTGCGAGAATTTATTGGATAATTCGTAAATCTTTTCTAAATTCATTGGAAATTCCCTTGCAATCTCTTTTGATTCCTAGTAAGATAAATGTAACAACCGACACATTTGCTATAGAGAAAGAGGGATGACGATGAGCCTGTTTGAAGAATTGTTTGACGAGTTCATGGATAAGGCGAAAATTGTGGCCGACACCGCCACCCGCAAAACCGGCGAAGTGGTGGACATGGGGAAACTGAAGTACGAAATCAAGCAAACCCAGTGGGATATCGAAAAGACTTATGCCAAATTGGGAGCCATTGTCTACGAGTCCCGCAAGAGCAGCGAAAACTACGACGAGGTAATCGAGCTTGCCATTAGCGAAATTGATTCCCTCTGCAACAAGCTTCAGGAATTGGAGCAGCGCCTGCGGGCCTACAAAAAGGTCATCAAGTGCGAAAACTGCGGCAAGGAAAACGACAAGAACTTCCTGTTCTGCTCTCGGTGCGGCAGCAAGCTGCAAAAAGAAGAGCCGAAGGCGGAGGAAGTGGTGGAGGCGGAAGTTGTTTCTTCCCAGCCGGAAGAAGCCGCTCCTCAGGAAGAATCCGCCCAGCAGGAACAGGAATAAAAGAATATACCTATGGGACCAGGCCGGCTATGCTTGGTCCCATGTTTTGTCGTTTGTAGAGCACCCCAAAAATGCGTATAAGCGCCGCTTATTTTGTATAGAGATAGTATAGGATTTCTTGTCATCTCATCGAATCTGGAGTAATGGTATGAGGACGAATCGACAGAGCTTTTTGCAGGGAGCCGTGACGCTTACCGCCGCCACCATGGTGGTGAAGGTCATTGGAATGTTGTACCGCATTCCTCTGGGAAATCTTTTGGGCGCTTCGGGACTCAGCTATTTCAATACCGCCTACAGCATTTTCAACCCCATCTATGCCCTGTCTGTTTCGGGGCTTCCGGTGGCGGTTTCTAAAATGGTTTCGGAGCGAATGGCCCGCCGCCGCTTTGCCGATGTCCGGCGGATTCGAGGGGTCAGCCGCCGCCTGTTCCTCCTCATTGGGGTGGCGGGGGCGCTTCTCCTCTACTTGTTGTCCGGATTTTTTGCACGCATCATTGGAAATCAGGGGGCGGCTCCCGCCGTCGCGGTGATGGCGCCATCCATCCTGTTTTGCTGCATCATGGCCTCCTACCGGGGATACTATCAGGGATTGGGCAATATGACTCCCACCGCCCTTTCCCAAGTGGTGGAGTCGCTGGTCAAGCTGTGCTGCGGGGTGGCCTTCGCCTGGCTGACCTTGCAGAAGGGGTTGGGGGAATACGCGGCCCAAGGCACGGTGTTTGGGCGGGCCGCCGCAAGCCTTTCACAGGCGGAGCAGTTGGTGCTGCCCTGGGCGGCGGCCGGAGCCATTTTAGGGGTGACGGTGAGCACCGCGGCGGGCGCCCTTCTGCTGTTTTTGCGCAGCGCCCTGCTGGGGGACGGCATTTCCCGGCAGGATGTGGCGCGGTTTCCCGCCGCCGAAAGCAACCGGGACATCGTCCGGGGCTTGCGGCAGATTGCTCTGCCCATTTGCCTGGCCTCCGCCTTTTCCTATCTGACCAACCTCATCGACCTTGCCACCATTATGAACCGCATCGGCGTTGCCCTGCACCGGGATGAGGTAACGGTGCTGCGAATGTTTGCCGGCGCCGCCGACCAGCTACCCATGGAGAGCGTTCCCTCCTTTCTCTACGGGCTCTTCGCCTATGTGACTCCTCTTTTCAACTTAATTCCCGCCATCACCGCTACCCTGGGCGTGAGCGCTCTGCCCATCATCACCAGCCGGTGGGCTTTGGGGGAACGGAAACGGGTGGCGGAACAGTGCGGCATGGTCCTCAAGCTGGCGTCTCTGGCGGCCATTCCGGCGGGGATGGGGCTGTTTGCCCTGTCCGAGCCGATTCTGCGCCTAATTTACTTTGCCCGCCCGGAGGAGGCGGCTTTGGCCGCTCCCTTGCTGCGAAGCATGGGCCTTGCCGGCATCTTTGTGGGGATTACCACCCCCATGTCCAGCCTCTTTCAGGCTTTGGGGCGGCCGGACCTGCCGCTGAAGCTGATGGTGGCGGGAGGAGCGGTGAAAGTGTGCTGCAACTGGGTGCTGGTGGCGATTCCTTCCCTCAACATCTACGCGGCGCCGGTGGGAACCCTGCTGTGCTATATGGTGGTGCTGGCCGGGGGAACCGTCGCTTTGGGAAAGGTGACCGGCGCTTCCATTCGGCTGCCGCAAGCGCTGATAAAACCGATGATTAGTGGAATATTATGTGGGATAGCCGCAAATACTTCCTATAAGCTACTGGAAAGGGCGTGGGATTCCAGGCTGGCAACCTTGTCGGCAGTGGTCATTGGAGCGCTATTTTACGCGGTTTTCGGACTGTTTTTCAATATAATCACTAAAAATGAGTTTTTCTTCTTGCCAAATAGGAAAAAAGTTGGAAAAATACTTGAAAACCTCGCGCTTTTACGGTAATATGGACTAGATTTCAGCTGGTCTGAAAAGGATGTGAGCGATAATTTTTCAGCAGAAGGAACGTTACACCATAGAAGACCTCGTGTCCATCATGGAGCTGCTCCGCTCTGAGAACGGCTGCCCTTGGGACAAAGAGCAGACCCACCACACCATTCGGAATAACTTCATCGAGGAAACCTACGAGGTTGTGGAGGCTATCGACAACGAGGACACGGAGCTGCTTAAGGAAGAATTGGGAGATGTGTTGCTACAGGTTGTCTTCCACACTCAGATGGAAAAGGAAGTCGGCAGCTTCGATTTCGACGACGTTTGTGACGGTATCTGCAAGAAATTAATCCTTCGCCATCCTCATATCTTTGCCAACAAAAAGGCAGGTACTTCTCAGGAGGTGCTCAGAAACTGGGATACCATTAAGCGAGCGGAAAAACACAGGGATACTGTGACGGATTCGCTCAAAAGCGTGCCCCGTCCTCTGCCTGCCTTGATGCGTTCCGCCAAGGTGCAAAACCGAGCTGCTAAATGTGGTTTTGATTACCCCGATACCGCCATGGCATTGGGGGATCTTCGCAGCGAGGTGGACGAGCTGACCGAGGCCATGGAGCAGGGAGACAGGCAAGCTGTGGAAGAAGAACTGGGAGATCTGCTTTTTTCTGCTGTCAATGTGTCTCGCCTGATGCAAATCGATCCGGAACAGGCGCTCACCAAATCCTGCGACAAGTTCATCCGGCGTTTTGAACAGGTGGAGAAACTGGCTACTGCAAAGGGAATCGAGATTGAAAAAGCACAGATCCAAGTTCTGGATAGCCTCTGGAAAGAGGCCAAAAAACTGAACAAATAACTTTGGAGGTATTAAAAATGACAAAGGCAGAATTGATCAGCGCTGTAGCCGAAAAATCCAATCTTACCAAGAAGGATAGCGAAAAAGCAGTTACCGCTGTCATCGAAGCTATTACCGAAGCTCTGGTAAACGGAGAGAAAGTTTCTCTGGTTGGATTCGGTACATTTGAGGTTAAGGACAGAGCTGCTAGAAAGGGCATCAATCCCCGCACCAAGGAGCCCATGCCTATTCCTGCCAGTAAGCTGCCTGCATTCAAGGCCGGCAAAGCCCTCAAGGAAGCTGTCGCGAAGTAATGCCTCTGTTTGTAAGGGTGAAAACTCTGGGAGCCGTATTGTGTGCGGCTCCTTGTTTTTTTAAAATCCATAGCTTGCGGATGACGACAGAAGCAGCATGGGTCAGTTGGAGGGGGAAAGCACATGAGACTGGACAAATTCTTAAAAGTTTCCCGCCTGATTAAGCGGCGCACCGTGGCCAACGAAGCCTGCGACGCCGGGCGGATTATGGTCAACGGCAAGGTGGCCCGGGCCTCCTACCCCGTCAAGGAAGGGGACGTCATCGAAATTATCCTGGGCCAGAAGCCTTTAAAGGTCAAGGTGTTGGAAGTGCGGGAGCATGTGGCCAAAGAGGGAGCTCCCGGGCTTTATGAGGTGATAGAAAATTAATCTCTCAACGACGGGCAATCCTGGCAAAGCCGGGGTTGCCCGTTTCTAAACCATCCTTGTCCCGCATATACATAATAAAGAAGTATTGTGTTTATGGGAGGCAGGAAAGATGGCAGAAGAGAAAAAGATATTCAAGGCGCCCCACAACGTCATTATGGAAAGCCGCAGAAACCTGACCATCACCGGAGTGATGGATATCGACAGCTTTGACGAGGAGAGCGTCATCGTCTTTACCGAGCTGGGAGAGTTGACCATCCGGGGGGTCAACCTGCATATCAACAAAATTGACGTCAATACCGGTGATCTTTCCATGGAAGGGGAGATCGAGGGCCTTTACTATTCCGAGAACCGACCCCAGAAGGGCGGAGGCTTCTTTGCAAAACTGTTCCGGTGAGGGGGCGGAGTCTTGGAATTAGGGATTCATCTGGCGCAGCAGACCCTGCAGTTTTTCCAGTCCATGCTGCTGGGCGCCGTGTTTGGCCTTTTGTATGACGCTTTTCGCATTACCCGCATTGCGGTGAGGACTCCGCGGAAGGTTGTCTTTGCCGAGGACGTCCTCTTTTTTGTCATTTGCGCCATATTGTCCTTCTTCTTCCTGATGAGCACGCTGGACGGGAAGCTGAGGCTTTTTCTCTTTGTGGGAATCGGCCTGGGCGCCGTGCTTTACTCCCTGACTTTGGGCGTGTTGGTGATGAAGGTGAGCCGGACCATCATCCGGATGGTCAAGGCGGCGTTGCGCTTTGTCGTCCGCGTGTTTTTCCGGCCCGTTTATCGTCTCATTTATTGGGTCAGCAGGCAGATTCTCCGCCCCCTTCGATATCTGGAAGACATTTGCAAAAAAACCTTTCAAAGATGTAAATATCGCTTGAAAGTGCAGGGCAAAGTATTGTATAATCGAGTGAGAAGTAGGCTGGTGCTAAAAGATTTTAAAATGAGGAAATCTGCCCATGGCACGCAAAAAAACAAGCCGTAAAAACTTAATATTTCGGATTTGTATCTTTGCATTTGTGGCTTATGCGGCGGTGCTTTTAATTGATCTGCAGGTCACCCTTGCCTCACGGAAGCAGGAGTTGGCGGAGCTGCAACAACAATACGAGGAAAAGCGCATTGCCAACAAGGAACTGGAACTGCAGCTCCAGCAGGGGATGGATGAGGAGTACGTCGAGCGCATTGCCCGAGAAAAACTGGATTATGTTGCCCCCGACGAAAAAGTGTATATCGATATTTCCGGAAGCTAGGTCGCCAAAAGCGCCCAGTGAATATAGTTTGAGAGAATGTTTTGATACCAAGGAGGATTTTTTAGTTTTATGCAGCTTGAAGTAGGTGCGATTGTCGAGGGTAAGGTAACCGGCATTACCAATTTCGGGGCTTTTGTGGAGCTTCCGGATGGAAAGACTGGCATGGTTCATATTTCGGAGGTGTCCAATTCCTACGTCAAGGAAATCAGCGACCACCTCAGCGAAAATCAGATGGTCCGGGTAAAAATCCTCAAAATTTCCCCTGACGGCAAAATAAGCCTTTCCATTAAAAAATGCATGGAAAACCAACAACCTCAATCGGACCCTCAGGACCAATCTCGATCTCAGGCACCTCGTAAAAACTATCCCCGCAAGGATATGGGATGGCAGGGTATCAAAAAAGCTCCCGAGGGCGGCTCGTTTGAAGAAATGCTTGCTCGGTTTAAGCAGGCAAGTGAGGATAAAATGTCTGACCTCAAACGCAGTGTGGATATCCGCAAGAGTTCTCGCCGGGGACAGTACCGCTAACTAGCGGCTAACTTCATTATGTTTTGAATGGCAGGGCGCCGTGTGCGTCCTGCTTTTTTGTCTAGTAAAACCACTCGCTAGGCGAGTGGTTCAAAAGAGGCTTTTGCCGATGAGAAAGACAATAAAAACTCCCTTTGCTAGAATAGAAGTGCGGTCTGCCAACTGCACAAGAAATAGCAAAGGGAGGACATTCAG
>JAKPGH010000041.1 GCA_029550985.1 Bacillota bacterium | reverse complement strand
AGGTTTTCGCCCAGCTCCACAAAGTCGTCGTAAACCTCGTCGGATTCGTCCCAAATTTCGCCCACCAGCTGCTCCAGAATATCCTCCATGGTAACGATGCCCTGGGTGCCGCCATATTCGTCAATGACCACCGCCAGCTGCATCTTTTGGCGCTGCAGCTCCTCAAACACCACCGGCAGGGTGAGGGATTCGTGGACGTAGCAGACCGGCGTCAGCAGGGAACGTAGGTCGAAATCCTTAGTGTCCAGCAGTTTGCGGTAAAACTGGTTGACCACCAGCACGCCGATGATGTTGTCGATGTTGTCTTCGTAGACGGGAAGGCGGGAATAGCTGGACTCCATCACTGTTTTGATAATGTCGTCCATGGAGTCGTCGATGTCGATGGCCAGCATATCCACCCGGTGGGTGATGATTTCCCGCACCTCAACTTCGGAAAATTCGATGGCCGATTGCAACAGATCGCTGCGCTTCTCGTCGATAACCCCTTCGTCCTCAACGGTTTCGATGATGGTGACCAGCTCGTCGGTGGTGATGCCCTGCTCTTCTCCTTTGCCGCCCCACAGACGGGAGACGCCGTTTACCACAAACAGCAACACTTTCACCACAGGCTTCGCAATAATGGTGAGAAGGCGCAACACCGGCGCAACGGTCAGGGAAAGGCTGTCGGCATGTTGCTTGGCCACCTGTTTGGGGACAATTTCTCCAAAAATGAGAATGATGATGGTCATAACTACGGTGGCGTAAGCGACGCCCTGTTCCCCGCCGGTCAGTTCCATGGCGATGACCGTACCCACGGAAGATGCGGCAATGTTAACCAGGTTGTTGCCCACCAAAACGGTACAGAGAAAACCTTCGTATTCCTCTATAATCTGATTGGCCCACACGGCTGCCCGGGAGATTCCTTCCTCCGCAGCGTTTTTGAGCCGCAATTTGTTCAGAGAAGCATAAGCCATTTCAGAAGCCGAGAAAAAAGCGGAACAAGCTACCAATATGACAATGAAAATATACGACCAGTAGTCCTCCATGCGGAGTAACAGCTCCTTCTATGAATGGTAATGTGCGGTTGTTTACTCAGCGGCAACTTCGGGCTCTTTCAGCTCCAGCAGCACTTTGGTAATCCGGCGCTTTTGGCTGACCTGCAGGACGGTGGCGTGAATCTGCCCGTACTGAAAGGTCTGCCCTTCCTTGGGAATGCAGCCCAGCTCTTCCTGGGCCCACGCGCTGACGGTTTTGTGCTCCTGCTCTTCCCAGGGCGCTTCGCCCTCGTAGCCCATCTGTTCAAAGGCGTCCAGAATGTCGTAGTCTCCGCTGACTTCGTAACGTTTGCCGCCGATGGCCTTGAACTCTTCCCGCACTTCGTCGGTTTCGTCCCAGATTTCGCCCACCAGCTCTTCCAGAATGTCCTCCACCGTCACAATGCCCATGGTGCCGCCGTAATCGTCCCGCACCACCGCCATGTGCAGCCGCTGGGCGCTCATCTCGTCCAGCAAATCGTCGATGCGTTTTCTCTTATGCACAAAATAGGGTTCGTCCATCAACTCGGTGATGGGAATGGTGTCCCCATACTGCAAATAGCTTTTGATAAACCGCCGGACATTCAGGATGCCCAAAATATCGTCTAGGGTTTCCCGGTAAACGGGCAGCCGGGAATACTTGTGCGTTTTGATGACTTCCAGAATTTCAGGGTAGGTGGAATCCACTTCGATTCCCACCACCGACACCCGGGAGGTCAGCACCTCCTGCGCTGTGATGTCGTCAAACTTGAGGGCGGAAACCAGCAGCTTGCTATCGGTAGCCTGTATTTTGCCGTCCTCGGCGATGGATTCGATGATATCGTAAAGCTCCTCTTCCGTGACGGAAGGGGAGTCAGTTTTGGTAAACAGCTTGGAAAAATAATTGCTAATCACCGAAAACATATAGGTAACCGGAGCCAGAATTTTCATAATGAACCGCAGGGAGCCGGCAAGCACCAAAGCGGTGGATTCCGGATACTCCCGGGCAAAGCTTTTGGGAAACATTTCACAAATGAAAAAAACCACGATCGTGGTGACGATTGTGGAATAAACAACAGCGCCCGCACCCCACAAACGCGTAACCAACAGAGTAGCGAGGGATGCGGTTCCAATATTCATAATGTTGTTGCCCACCAGCAAAGTGGACAGAGCCTTGTCAAAGTTATCCAAAACATAAAGCGCGTCTTTTGCCCGTCGGTCTCCTTTTTCCGCCCGGTTTTTGATGCGTATGTTGTTCGATGAGGCAAATGCGGTTTCGGCGCAGGCAAAATACCCACCACCCAATATCAAAACCAAAAGACCACAGTATAACAGTAAACTGTCACTGTCCATAAAGCGATTATCCTCTCCTTTGTCATTATATTCTATGTACAAAAATTCAATTTTATTATAGTACATACCCCATGACAATGTCAAATCCGTTGGAACGCCCGAATTTCGGCCTTGCCGGCGCTTATCCGCCTTTTTGCCAAAATTGCTTATCCTTTCGGATATGGCGATGGGTTTTCCTTATGGTTTTCTCCTTCTGGGCAAAAAACCTGCCGTTATTGACTTCTCTGTTCCATCAGTGGTATTCTAACAAAAGTAATCAGTAATTTCTAACAGGGATTTTCCTGCCTGCGAGGGTTGACCATGATTTATTCCCTATCCGGTACCTTGGTGTATTGCGACGACTCCAGCATAGCCGTGGAATGCGGCGGCGTGGCCTACCTTTGCCGCACCACCCTCAACACCATTGGGGCGTTGGGGGCCATTGGCTCCCGGGTGGAAGTGTTTACCCACATGCTTATCCGCAACGAGGCCCTGGACCTCTTTGCCTTTTCCAACAAGCAGGAGCTGGAGTGCTTTAAGCTGCTCATCGGCGTGTCCGGCGTGGGGCCCAAGGTGGCTCTGAGCATCCTGTCCGCCATGACGCCCGAGCGGTTTGCCCTTAGCATTGCCGCCGGGGATTACAAAGCCCTCACCGTCGTCCCCGGCGTGGGGAAGAAGCTGGCGGAGCGGATGGTTCTGGAGCTGCGGGACAAAGTGGGGGCCGCCAACTTTTCCACCCCTCAAACCACTCAGCTCAGCCAGACGGGGCGCGCCGCCGGAAATGTTTCGGAGGCCATCGGCGCCCTTGTGGTGCTGGGCTATTCCCAAACCGACGCCGCCATGGCGGTGTCCGACCTGGACGATAACCTCCCGGTGGAGGAAATCATCAAGCTGGCCCTCAAAAAGCTGGCCCGGGGGCGGTAACTAATATAACCACAACTTTAGCATATAATGGAGGATCGCAATGTCGGAACTTCCCGATTATGAAATGGATTTTGAAAACCGCATGGTGAGTCCCGACACCCTGCCTGAGGACAGGGATGTTTCGTTGCGGCCCAAAACCATGGACCAATACATAGGGCAGCAGAAGGTGAAGGAAAACCTTGCTGTCTTTATGGAGGCCGCCCTCCAGCGGGGGGACAGCCTGGATCATGTTCTGCTTTACGGTCCTCCCGGCTTGGGCAAAACCACCCTGGCCGGCATCATCGCCAACACCCTCAATGTCAACCTGCGGGTCACCTCCGGGCCGGCCATCGAAAAGCCCGGGGATTTGGCGGCCCTGCTGACCAATTTGGGGGACAGGGACCTTTTGTTTATCGACGAGATTCACCGCCTCAACCGCAGCGTGGAGGAAATCCTCTACCCCGCCATGGAGGACTTTGCCCTGGACATCATCATCGGCAAGGGACCCAGCGCCCGCAGTATTCGGCTGGACCTGCCCCGGTTTACTCTGGTGGGGGCCACCACCAGGGCGGGACAGCTCTCGGCTCCTCTGCGGGACCGTTTCGGCGTGGTGTTGCGGCTGGAGATGTATTCCTCCGAGGAGCTGGCCCAAATCATCGCCCAATCCGCCCGCATTTTGGACATCCCCTGCGATGCGGAAGGGGCGATGGAGCTTGCCCGGCGCAGCCGGGGCACTCCCCGCATCGCCAACCGGCTTCTCAAGCGGGTGCGGGATTTTGCCCAGGTATTGGGGGAAGGGGTCATCACCCGGGAGATTGCCGCCACCGCCCTCCAGCGGTTGGAAATCGACGAGCTGGGTCTGGACCCCATCGACCGGAAGGTGCTGACCACTATCATTAGAAATTACGGGGGAGGCCCGGTGGGGCTGGAGACCCTGGCGGCCGCCGTGGGAGAAGAATCGGTGACCCTGGAGGATATGTGCGAGCCCTACCTGATGCAGATTGGCTTCCTGGCCAAAACCCCTCGGGGCCGCATGGTCACCGATTTGGCCTACCGCCATTTGGGGCTCACCCCTCCCCGGGATATCCCGGAGCAGATGACCTTGGGCACGTAAGACGCACAAGGACCGCCCTATCCCGGCCCCCAAGGCAAATGCAGGTATAGCGGGTTTGTCCCGGGGCATATAGTTTAATGAGTTGCAAACTAAGTTTCTGCCAAACTCTTAGGCATGAATCGTGAAAGGCAGGCAAGTATATGGGAAGAATTTTTGGAACAGACGGAGTGCGGGGGATTGCCAACACCGAGCTGAGCTGCAAGCTGGCCATGAACGTGGGCCGGGCTGCCGCCATGGTGATTGCCGAATCCATTGGACGCAAACCGGTGATTTTGATTGGCAAGGATACCCGCATTTCCTCCGATATGCTGGAAGCCGCCCTGGCGGCGGGCCTGACTTCGGTGGGGGCGGACGTGATTTTGGCGGGGGTGGTTCCGACCCCTGCGTTGAGCTGTCTCGTCATTCAATCCCACGCCGACGCGGGCATCATGCTGTCCGCTTCCCACAACCCTTACGAATACAACGGCATCAAGATTTTCGGGCCGGAGGGAGTCAAGCTTCCCGACGCCGCTGAATTTGAAATCGAACAGATTGTGCTGGACCAAATTAAACCCTATACCCTCCGCTGGGGCTGGGAGCTGGGGCGCATCCGTCAGGGCAACAACCTGGTGGAGACCTACATCCGGCACCTTTGCAACACGGTGGAAGGAGACCTTTCGGGGCTGCGGGTGGCGGTGGACTGCTCCAACGGCAGCGCTTCCGCCACCGCCGGCGAGCTGTTCCGCCACCTCAAGGCCGACGTCACCTTTTTGCACAACCAGCCCAACGGCATCAACATCAACCGAAACTGCGGCTCCACCCACATCGAAAGCCTGGTGGAGCATGTGGAAAACGGCTCGTACCACGCCGGCATCGCCTTTGACGGAGACGCCGACCGCTGCATCGCCGTGGACGAAAAAGGCAACGTGGTGGACGGGGACGTCATCATGGCCATCCTTGCCACCCACCTCAAAGAGCGGGGAAAGCTGGCCAAAAACACCTTGGTGGCCACCGTCATGAGCAACTTGGGGCTTTTCCAGTTTGCGAAAAAGAACAACATCAACCTGGAAGCCACCAAAGTCGGCGACCGGTATGTGTTGGAAAAAATGCTCAAGTGCGGGTACAATCTGGGCGGAGAGCAGAGCGGCCACCTGATTTTGCGGGACCACATGTCCACCGGGGACGGACAGCTCACCGCCATCACCCTTCTTTCCATCCTTAAGCAGAGCGGCAAGCCCCTTTCGGAACTGGCGTCGGTGATGGAAGTGTATCCCCAGGTGATGGTCAACATCCAGGCCGACGCCGTGATGAAGTCCCAGTTGGATGTGGACCCCGGCGCCCAGAAGATTATCGAGGACGCCAAAGCCGCTCTGGGTCCCGACGGGCGGATTCTGGTGCGGGCTTCCGGCACCGAGCCCCTCATCCGCATCATGATTGAAGGGCGGGACAAAGGGGAAATCGCCACCCTGGCCGACCAGGTGGCGGACCAACTCAAAGAAAGGCTATCCCAGAATGAGGACTGCAAAAAATTGGAAGGATTTTGAGCTGCTGGACTGCTCCGGCGGGGAAAAGCTGGAGCGTTGGGGCTCGGTGATTCTGGCGCGCCCCGACCCTCAGGTGATTTGGAAGACGCCAAAGTCTCCCCTGTGGGAGCAGGCGGACGCCCACTATCACCGCTCGTCGTCGGGCGGGGGCCGCTGGGAGTTTCGGCGGAAGGTTCCCGCCGAGTGGCAGATTGGCTATCGGGAGCTGCGCTTTATCGTTCGCCCCACTGGATTTAAGCACACCGGCCTTTTCCCCGAACAGGCTGCCAACTGGGATTTGCTGGACAGCCTGATTCGCGGGGCGGACAAGCCCATGGAGGTGCTCAACCTCTTTGCCTATACCGGCGGCGCCACCCTGGCCTGCGCGGCGGCAGGGGCGAAAGTGTGCCATGTGGACGCCGCCAAAGGGATGGTTTCCTGGGCTCGGGAAAACGCCGTGGCCTCCCGCCTTGCGGACAAGCCCATCCGCTGGATTGTGGACGACTGCCATAAGTTTGTATCCCGAGAGCTGCGCCGTCAGCGGCGGTACGACGGGATTATCATGGACCCTCCCTCTTACGGGAGAGGGCCGGGGGGAGAAATCTGGAAGCTGGAGGACAGCATCTACGATTTTGTGGCCCTCTGCGCCCAACTGTTGGACAAAGACTCTAAATTTTTGCTGCTCAACAGCTACACCACCGGCCTTTCCCCGTCGGTGATGCGGTACCTTTTGGAAAGCATCCTTTGCCCGACCTTAGGCGGCCGGGTGGAAAGCTATGAGCTGGGCCTGCCGGTCAGCGGGGACCACAGGGTTCTGCCCTGCGGCGGTTCCGCCCTGTGGCTGGCCCCCGACGTGGATTTGGCCGGCTTGCCTTTGTAATCTTGCGGTTGCACAACTTCTTGCAAATACAAACCATTCGAGGTAATCTCATGGAACTTATCCGCTGTGAAAATGTAACCTTTGCCTACCCCGTCTCCGAAGGGGCGGCGCCCGCTCCGCCGGTGCTGCAGGGCATTGACCTGTCCGTCGGCCGGGGGGAGTTTGTGGCGGTGCTGGGCCACAACGGCTCGGGAAAATCCACATTGGCCAAGCACTTCAACGCCATTCTGGTCCCCACCGCGGGCCGGGTGCTGGTGGACGGCATCGACACCAAAGAGGAAGAACGGCTGCTGGACATCCGCAGGCGGGTGGGGATGGTGTTTCAAAATCCCGACAACCAGATTGTGGCCACCGTGGTGGAAGAAGATGTTGCCTTCGCGCTGGAAAACCTGGGGGTCCCGCCGCAGGAAATCCGCCAGCGGGTGGACGAGGCCCTGGCCGCCGTGGGCATGAGCGAATTTAAGTTCCACGCGCCTCACCAGCTTTCCGGCGGGCAGAAGCAGCGGGTAGCCATTGCGGGCATCATCGCCATGCGCCCAGACTGCATCGTGCTGGACGAGCCCACCGCCATGCTGGACCCCCGCGGCCGCCGGGAAGTGATGCGCACCCTCCACGACCTCAATGAAAAGCACGGGATTACCATTGTCCTCATCACCCACTATATGGACGAAGCCGCCCAGGCGCGGCGGGTGGTGGTGATGGACCGGGGCAAAATCCTGCTGGACAGCGACCCTCGGTCGGTGTTTTCCCATGTGGAGCTGCTCACCCAGGTGGGGCTGGACATTCCTCAGGCCACTCGCCTGTGTTACGAACTGAAAAAGGAAGGGCTGAACCTGCCCGGCGACGTCATCACCGAGGAGCAATGCACCCAGGCTCTGTTGGAGCTGCTTCAAGCTTAATCGATACTTCTAGGGAGGCTGCACGCCTTGTCCACCATCAGTCGAACGGAACAGTTAACCCACATATACGGCGCGGGCACCGCCTTTGAGCAGGCGGCCATCCGCAATGTGAATCTCAATATCGAAAAAGGGGAGTTCGTCGGAGTCATCGGCCACACCGGCTCCGGCAAAAGCACCCTGATTCAGCACCTTAACGGGCTGCTCCGGCCCACCTCCGGAAAAGTTTACATCAACGGGGAGGATATCTGGGCCAAACCTAAGGAAATCCGCAAGTTCCGCTTTCAGGTGGGGCTTGTCTTTCAATATCCCGAATACCAGCTCTTCGAGGACACCGTCTACAAGGACATCAGCTTCGGCCCCCGCAACATGGGACTTTCGGAAGAGGAAATCGACCGCCGGGTGCGCCAGGCGGCCGCCTTTGTGGAGCTGAAGGAAGCCACCCTGTACAAGTCCCCCTTTGAGCTTTCCGGCGGTCAGAAGCGCCGGGTGGCCATTGCAGGAGTGATTGCCATGAGCCCCGACGTCTTGATTCTGGACGAGCCCACCGCCGGGCTGGACCCTCGGGGCCGGGACCGGATTTTAGGGGAAATTAAGGAATACCATCAACAGCAGAAAGCCACCGTCCTGCTGGTTTCCCACAGCATGGAGGACGTTGCCCGGTACGCCTCCAAAGTTTTGGTGATGAACCGCTCGGAGGTCTTTCTGTACGATACGGTGGAGGCCGTCTTTTCCCGGGCAGAGGAAATCGAAAAGATGGGCCTGACCGTTCCCCAAATCACCCGGATTTGCCGGCGGCTGGCGGCTCAAGGCGTTCCCATCAGCCCCCACACCTACACCGTGGAATCGGCCAAAGAGCAGATTCTCTCCATTCTGCGGGAAAGGGGGAAGCGATAATGGCTCTGACCGATATTTCCATCGGCCAATACTTTCCCGGCAATTCCCCGGTCCACCGGATGGACCCGCGGATGAAGCTGGTGCTCACCTTTGTCTATGTCATCATGCTCTTTATAGCGGGCAATTTTCTCTCCTTAGCCATGGGAGTGGTTTTGCTGCTGGTGGTGTACCCCATATCCCAGGTGCCCCTGAAGCTGATTGTCAAAAGCGTCAAGCCCATCGTTCCCATCGTGCTGTTTACCGGCATCCTCAATATGTTCTTTGTCAAGGGCGACATTCTCTGGGCGTGGGGCTTTTTGGAAGTTTCCCGGCAAGGGGTGCGGATGGCCGTGCTGCTGGCGGCGCGGATTCTCTGCCTGATTGCGGGAACTTCGCTGCTCACCTACACCACCTCCCCCATTGCTCTCACCGACGGCATCGAGCAGCTCTTTTCCCCGCTGAAAAAACTGGGGGCGCCGGTGCACGAAATCGCCATGATGATGACCATCACCCTGCGGTTCATCCCCACTTTGATTGAGGAGACCGACAAGATTATGTCTGCCCAGAAGGCCAGAGGCGCCGATTTGGAGTCGGGGGGACTGTTTCAGCGGATTCGGGCTTTGCTGCCCATTTTGATTCCCCTGTTTGTCTCCGCTTTTCGCCGGGCGGAAGAGCTGGCCCTTGCCATGGAGTGCCGCTGTTATCACGGCGGGGAGGGCCGCACCCGGATGCGCACCCTGCAGATGGGCAGAGTGGACGCCATGGCGGCCCTGCTGGTAGGCGTATTTTTGGCGGCCACCATCTTCTTTGCCGTGGCGGGTGCGGTGTAATGAAGCGCAATCTGCTTCTTTCCCTGCGGTATGTGGGAACCCGCTACCACGGTTTTCAGGTGCAGAAAAACGCTTTGAGCGTTTGCTCCGTTTTTCAGGACGCGGTGGAGCAGGTGTTCGGTTCCCGCATCGACGTCAAGGGCTGTTCCCGCACCGACGCCGGCGTTCACGCCAACCAGTTCTGCCTTTCCATGGAAGTGGAAAAAAACATTCCCTGCGACAGGCTGATTCTCGCCCTCAACCGGTACCTGCCGGACGACGTGGCGGTGACCCATTGCCGGGAGGTGCCGGCGGATTTCCACGCCCGGTACAGTTCCACCGGCAAGGAGTATGTCTATAAGGTGCGCAATTCCTGGATCAGGGACCCCTTTTTGACAGATTTCGTTTACCTTTGGGGGTATCCTTTGGAGGTGGAGCTGCTCCACCGTCAGGCTCAGGATTTTGTGGGCCGGCACGATTTTGCAGCCTTTCAGGCTTCTGGCAGCAACGTGGCGGACACGGTGCGCACCATCTACTCCTTCCGGGTGGAGCGGCAGGGGGACCTGGTGCTCTTTACGGTGGCGGGGGATGGGTTCCTTTACAAAATGGTGCGCAATATGGTGGGCACCCTTTTGGAAATTGCCTCCGGCCATCTGCCCCAGGGGTGCATCTCCCAAATTTTGGAAAGCCGCGACCGCCAACAGGCGGGGAAAACCGCCCCGGCCTGCGGGCTGTATCTCAACCGGGTGTTTTACGACCTTCCCGGCTGGGATGTCGCTCCATAAAACGTTTCTATTTATCACAACGATTAGGATGATTACTTCCCATGACCAATGCCATGGATTTCAATAAAATCCGAAAAAAGCGCCGCCGTGCCCAGCTTCTTAAGCGGATGGGGGCGCTTTTGGGCATAGTGCTGATTTTGATGGTGATTTTGTCCCTCAACGAAATGCTGGTGCAGGAAGGCATCCTCACCCGCATGCGGGACTTTTTTGGCGGATTGGGGGGCAGCGGATACCCCATCGCCGCCCCGGGCGGAGTGCTGCGGGAGGTCATGGCGGTGGAGGGGGACGTGGGGGTCCTCAACGACACCAACCTTTACCTTTACAACAACAAGGGCAAGGAGCTTTTAAACCTTCAGCGGATGAACGACCAAACCATAGCCCTCACCGCGGGGGGAAGAATCCTCACCTACGAGTTGGGGGGCACCAAGTACCGGATACATACTCGTCAAAGCCTTCTGCTGGAAAAAGAGCACGACCATGCCATCACCGCCATGGCGCTGGGGGAGCGGGGCGACTACGCGGTGGTCAGCTCCTCCAAGCAGTACACCGCCCAGGTGACGGTGTACACCCCCCGGTTTGAAATGGCCTTCCAGTGGTCCTCCAACGAGATGGTGACGGGAGTGGCTCTTCACCCCAAGGGAGGAAAGATGGTGGCCAGCGGCGTCGGCGCTCTGGAAGGCGTGCTGCGCTCCACCGTTTACTTCTTTTCCTTTGATTCCGACAAAGAGATGGCAAAGGTGGAGTATCCGGACCAGCTCATCCTTTGGATTGCCTATCTGGATGACAATCACATCGGCGTTTTAACCGACACCCACTATTATGTTCTGGACGGGGAAGGCAACCAGCTGTCCGAATTTTCCTTCGACGGCGAAAAGCCGACAGCCCTTCAATGCCACAAGGGGGATGTGCTGCTGCTCTGTGAAAACGCCGAAGCCCGCAGCTACACCCTGTTGCTGGTGGATGCCAGGGGCAAGGAGCTGGGCAGCCTGCAGCTGGAGCAGAAAGTCCGGGATATGCAGGTGGGGGGAGATGGCGTCTACCTGCTCACCGACCAGGAGATAGTCCGCTTGGACAAGACCCTTTCCCCCAATGGGGCGAAGCCGGTCAGCGGCGTGAACCGGATTCTGCTGGCCAATGAGGTGCTGTACGCCTTCACCTCCGAAGAAATTCAGGCGCTGGACTCCTTTGGAACCGCCCAAGCGACGGCCCCGTCGTCCGCCCGGTGAGAAAAAGTTGGCTTTGTCAGGAGGTGGAATATGGACGCTTCTTTCGGCTGGCTTGCCTGGGACCTTTTCGCCCTGCTCATTATGATTATGTTGGTGTGGGACTGCGCTCGCAAGGGCTTTATGCGCAAAATACTGAGCTTTTTGGGCGCTGTGGCATCGGCTGTCAGCGCCGCATTTTTTAGCGAGCCGGTGGCCCGCTGGCTTTACGATGTTCTGGTGCGGGACTTAATCCGGGCCGTCCTTTCCCGCCGAATTGCCAAGTCTTTGGGGGAGGGGCTTAGCGCCACCGCCGGAGGCCTGTTGACCGCCCTGCCCAAATGGGCGTCCCGCATGGCCAACGGCGACGCCGACCTTCCGCTGCCCCAGGCTGCGGACCAAATCCTGCCGGTGGTGGAGGAGCTCATCGACGCCATTTTGGCCCAGCCGGTGCTGATGCTCCTTCGGGGACTGAGCTTTTTTGCCATTTTTACTCTGTGCTCTTTGTTTGTTCGGTATGTGGTTCGCATGTTCAACGGGGTCAACTTCCTGCCGTTGCTGGGGCCGGTCAATACGGTGCTGGGAGGCGTTTTGGGCGTGGGGCAAGCCCTGATTGTTCTGTATCTTCTGGCGGTGGTGGCCCATGTCTTTGTCGCTTACAGCGGCGGGGGGACAGGCCTCTTTTCGGAATACTCCTTGCGGGAGGGCTTTCTCTTCGGATTTTTTTACCGCATGACGGCATAGATTGACGAGCTTTGCATGTTCCTTTCGCCCTGTCATAAAATAATTTTGGCCTGCTGTAATGTTTTCGCCCTATTGGAAGTTATTCTTGATGAAGCCACTCAAAAACGGGTACTGCGCGTGGCTTTAATATCGCCGGTGCGCAGCGGCAGAATGGACGATATGAAATGAAGCGAATTCTTTCGATGATAGCGGCGATTTTGGCCATCATCCTTGTGGTGGGATGCTCCCAGCAGAGCAGCAACGGCGCCGCAACCAGCAGCGCCCCTTCTATGAGCATCAGCGACAAGGCCGGCGGATTTTCCACGGCGCAAGCGGAAGAGCGGGGAGATTATGCCCTGGACATGGCGGAGATGGCTCCTTCCACCGAAGCAAGGCCGGCGGAGGACGACATTCTCCCCATCGAGCCTCCCATCGGCGGCGTGGCCGTGAACCCCGAGGAAACCGACCGAAAGATTGTCTACACAGCCGACGTTGGCCTGCAGACCAAGGACTTTGAGGCGGGGCTTGCGTGGATTCAGGAGCTGACCCGGCGGTATCAGGGCTTTATCCAAAGCTCCAGCGTTCAGGGGCGGAACTTGTACGACCGAAACGGCCAGGGGGCCCGCAGCGCCCACTTTACCCTGCGGATTCCCGAAAGCGGCATGCAGAGCCTGCTGGACGAGCTGAAAACCCAGTTTAACGTCAATTACACCAATATTTACACCGACGACATCACCGCCGCCTACTTCGACACCCAGGCCCGGCTGGACTCCCTGCGGGTGCAGCAGGAGCGGCTGATGGAAATGCTGGCCAAGGCGGAGGATGTGCAGTACCTGCTGGAGGTCCAAAAAGAGCTGGCCCGGGTGGGGTACGAAATTGAATCCCTCACCTCCACCCTCAACCGGATGAAGGATTCGGTGGCCTATTCCACCGTCAACCTCTATTTGGAGGAAGTGGTGGAGTACACCGCTCCCCAGGCCATCCACATGCCCTTCTCCCAGCGGGTGCGCAACGCCTTTTCCAACGCGTGGAAAGACTTCGCCCTGTTCTGTCAGGACTTTGTCCTCTGGCTGGTGTCCATCACACCATTCCTGATCATCCTCCTTCCCGTCGCCCTGGTGATTTTCCTGCTGGTTCGCCGCAAGAGAAAGGCATCCAACGGCTCGGGCAAGCGGTTCCTCCCCTTGGGCAAACAGCCCGCGGCGCAGGAAGAGAACAACGCCGGGGACAACGAGAAACCGGAAGAAAAATCCTGATCATATCCTTGTAACAAAAGAGAGCAAGAGGGCGCCGCCGCGGTGTCCTCTTGCCTTTTGGTTGACATGATAAGCAAAAATGTATTAGAATAAGGGGTACGGTTGAACGTTCCTATTATATAAAAAGGGAGGGCGGATTTGTTGAAGGTAACACTCCTTGCCTACACGCCCAATCCGGAACAACTGGTGGCAACGGCGGCCAAGCTCTGCTACAGCCCCGCCACCATCGACGAATTGCAGGAAGGCCTCACCCCCGAGGCGGTCAAAAGCTTTTTAAACCGCCTGACGGAGATGGGACATCAAAGCCCCTTCGAGCACGCATCCTTCACCTTCGGCATCGAGGGAGTGTCCCGCACGCTGCTGGCTCAGATTACCCGCCACCGCATTGCCTCCTTCAGTGTGCAGAGCCAGCGGTATGTCAGCGAAAGAGGCTTCGACTACATCACCCCGCCCGCCATTGCGGAGGACGATGAGGCGCTGGCCGCCTTTGAAGAGTCCATGGCCCA
>JAKPGH010000036.1 GCA_029550985.1 Bacillota bacterium | reverse complement strand
TATCCCGGTGCTTTCCCTCAACTTTTCCGGCCTGGAAAAGGAGCACAGCCTGCCCATGACCCCCAAGATGCTGGTCAAAATGATTTACGCCGTGCTCTACGCCGACTTTATCATGGGAATTTACAACCAGTGCGTTCCCTACGAGGTCAACCCGGGTCAGAGCCTGGCGCTGGTGGAAACTTGGAACAAGCGCCTGCTGGAACAAATGGGAGGCCCCCTCTTCGTCCGCCTGGGCCACAACTATAAGGCCATTCTGGACGACTTTGCGGCCATCCCCCGCAAGAAAACCGACAAAATCAAGGTGGGCATTGTGGGGGAAATTTACCTCAAATATTCCCCCCTGGGCAACAACGACCTGGAAAACTACCTCATCTCCGAAGGGGCGGAGGTGGTCAACTCCGGCCTGCTGGATTTTTGCATGTACTGCGTCTACAACGCCATTTACGATAAAAAGCTCTACGGATGGGGCGGCGTCCGCTATCTGGTCAACCGCTTCGCCATGTGGTACCTCAAAGGGCGTCAGCGGGGCATGATCAAGGCTATCCGCAAGCACGGAGTCTTTGAACCTCCCGCCGATTTCGCCAGCGTCATCGACATGGCCCGAGGGTACCTGGACCACGGGGTCAAAATGGGAGAGGGGTGGCTGCTCACCGCCGAGATGATCGAGCTGATTCATTCGGGGGTCAACAACATCGTTTCCGCCCAGCCCTTTGGCTGCCTGCCCAACCACATTGTGGCAAAAGGGATGATTCGCAAAATCAAGGACCACTTCCCCCAGGCCAACATTGTGGCGGTGGACTACGACCCCGGCGCCAGCCGCATCAATCAGGAAAACCGCATCAAGCTGATGCTGGCCAACGCCCATCTGGCCCAACAGATGAAGGACGCCAAAAAAGAGGAGCACATCCCCCTGGAAACCCTGGAAGCGCAGGTAAGCTCGGGAGAGAGCGAGCTGGAGGCTTCCACCGCATAAGAAAAGAAAGAGCTGACTGTGCAAACGCAAAGTCAGCTTTCTTTTTTACACTTCGGTGTCGATGCAGACTCTTTCCAAAGCCTTGCCCTTGATGAATTCCTTGAACTGGACATGCTTGGGATGATTCCGGTAGCCGGCCTCGGCTTCCCGGGAGGCGAACTCCACATACAGCGCCAGGTCATGGTCGATGGGCTGAGCCTTGTATCCTTCCCACAATTCCACTTTGAGCACGCCGTCGATTGTCGACAGCAAGGCGTTGGCCTGCTCCCGGAAGGCTTTGGCCTGTTCGGAACGGTCCAGCCCTTCCGCCAGCTTCCACATCACCACATGCTTAACCATAGAAATCCTCCTTATTCGATTTGCTCGATTCCAGGGCAGTCGCCAAGGATTCGACACTATTTATTTATCATACCCCGCCCCAGTACTTTCGGTCAAGCCCCCGGAACTGAATGGCCTGCGAAATATGAGCGGGGCCAATTTTTTCCGCTCCTTCCAAATCCGCCACGGTGCGGGCCACCTTGAGAATCCTGCCGTATCCCCGGGCGGAAAGGCCCATCCGCTCAAAGGCGGCGGCCAGCAGCTTTTCGGCCGCAGGCTCCAAAGGGCAGCATTCCTGCAGCAGTGCCGGCGGTATCTGGGCGTTGCAGGAAATGCCCGTTCCGGCAAAGCGCTTTGCCTGCCGTTTTCTGGCTTCCATCACCCGCTGCCGCACCGACGCGGAGCTTTCCTCCGGCCGGCTGGAAGATAATTTTTCATACTCCACCGGCAGCACTTCCATGTGCAGGTCGATGCGGTCCAGCAGCGGCCCGGACACTCGGCCCAGGTATTGCTCCACCGCCCTGGGGGCGCAGGTGCAGCTTTGGGTGGGGTGGCCGTAGTAGCCGCAGGGGCAGGGGTTCATGGCGGCCACCAGCATGGCTCGGCTAGGATAGGTCAGACGCTGCTGCACCCGGGAGATGGTGACTTCCCCGTCCTCCAGCGGCTGGCGGAGCACCTCCAGTGTGGTGCGGGAAAACTGGGGAAGCTCGTCCAAAAAC
>JAKPGH010000015.1 GCA_029550985.1 Bacillota bacterium | reverse complement strand
TTCCACGGCGGCGTTGGCCACCAGCACGCCGATGGTGCCAAGGCCAATAACGCCCAGCTTTTTCCCCTTGATTTCGGGACCGGTGAATTTGGATTTGCCCGCTTCCACCAGCTTGGGCACTTCATCGCCCCGGCCGCGGAGGGACTGCACCCATTCCATGGCGGGGAAGATTTTGCGGGCGCTCATCAAAAGCCCCATGATGGTCAGTTCCTTGACGGCGTTGGCGTTGGCGCCGGGGGTGTTGAAGACGGGGATACCCAGCTCGGTGCAGCGGTCCACGGGGATGTTGTTGACTCCGACTCCCGCCCGGGCGATGGCCAGCAGGTTGGGGGGCAGTTCCATCTCGTGCATGGAAGCGGAGCGGACGATAATGCCGTCCGGGTTTTCAATATCTTCTCCCACCTGATAATTGGAAGAGGAAAACACCGCAAGTCCCGCAGGGCTGATTTTATTGAGCAACTTTATCTTGTACATGGCAAGCTAAGTCCTTTCCAATCTTGATGTGTCAAACAACCGATGTTTTACGGCCGACAGCCTTTGAGGCAGCTAATTTTTTTGTTGCCGCGATGAAGCGCAAATCAAGAATGGCTCTTTTCAAATTCGTGCATGAATTTGACCAGAGCTTCCACGCCGGCCTGAGGCATGGCGTTGTAGATGGACGCCCGCATGCCGCCAACCGAGCGGTGTCCCTTGATGTTGCGCAGACCGTTCTTGGCGGCTTCGGCGACAAACTCTTTGTCCAGATCGGGGTCTCCGGTGACAAAGGTGACGTTCATGATGGAGCGGGCTTCCGGCACTGCAGGGGCTTTGAACAGCTTGGAGTGGTCAAGATAATCGTAGAGAATCTTGGCTTTGCGCACGTTGATTTCCTTCATGGCCTCAAGGCCGCCGATTTCGTTTTCCAGCCAATCCAGAACCAGGCTGCACATGTAAATGCACCAGCAGGGCGGAGTGTTGTACATGGAGTTATTTTTGATGTGGGTGGCGTAATTGAGCATGGTGGGGGTGTAGGGCAGAGCCTTGCCCGCCAAATCCTCCCGAATGATGACCAGGGTAAGGCCGGCGGGAGCCACGTTCTTTTGGGCTCCTGCGTAAATCAGGCCGTATTTGCTTACATCCACCGGCTCGGAGAGGATGCAGCTGGAAAGGTCGGCCACCAGCGGAATATTCCCCGTATCGGGCAGATAGGGGAACCGGGTGCCGTAAATGGTGTTGTTCTGGCATAGGTGCACGTAGCTTGCGTTGGCGTTGAATTGGATGTTCTTTGGCTCCGGGATGTAGGTGAAGTTTTTATCCTTACTGGAAGCCACAATATTCACGGTACCAAATTTTTGTGCCTCCTGAGCCGCCTTTTCGGAAAACTGCCCGGTGACGATGTAGTCGGCGCAGCCGTTTTCTCCCATCAAATTCATGGGAACCATAGCAAATTGAGTGGAGGCGCCTCCCTGAAGGAACAAAACCTTGTAATTGTCGGGAATGGACATGACGCGACGCAACCGCTCCTCACACTCTGCGGCTATGGCCTCAAATTCGGGAGAGCGGTGACTCATTTCCATAACGCTCTGGCCGGAGGAGCCATATTCCACGAGCTCTGCCGCAGCACGGCGCAGAACCGATTCAGGAAGGGTGGAAGGTCCGGCGGAAAAATTGTATACACGGGACATGATGACACACAGCCTCCTTTAATAGTCACAATACTGTTGCTGTAATACTTTATCCGGCTGCCTCGCAAAAGCAGGGCGGGAATTCCAATTATTATAGCACAGATACAGGTAAAATCAAGTCTTAATGCCATATTCTGTCATTTTATAAAAAACCGACCTTCATTCAAAACGGAATAAAAATTCATAATTATTACTAAGAAATACCGAATGATTTGTCTTATGCTACAGATATTCCTCCCACGCCCAAACAATATTTGTAAAGAAACGGGATATCCTCCCCAAAAAGTATCAAATTATTAAAAATTCCAAATACGGCTTGACATATGCCGATAATTTATATAAATTGATAATAACACTGAGGGGACTTCTATAATCAAGGATGTTGCCTTGTGGGAAGAAGACTCTGCATCACGGTATTGCTGTGACCGGTACCGTGCCAAGAATCAGGGGAATGGGGAACTAATTATTATGAAGTGTGTGATTCGATTAGCCGCAGGTTTGATGGCTGCGGCGTGTCTTGCCGGCTGCGGTTCCGCAAAGGCGGAGAGCGTCAGGCAGCAAGGTGAGGCGAAAGCCGTTGTGATGACGGCGGAGGCCGAAATCAAGAAAACGGTTTTGTTTGCCGACCCCATTGGGGCGGCCGCCGCCATCTATGACAGTATGGAGACGGAACCTTCTCTGACCGAAGTGGACGAGAGCACGGTGGAGGAAGTGTTTGGAGTACCGGCGGAGGACGTCGACGAAGTGGTGGCCTACACCTCCGACCCCAAAAACGGCCTGTGCGATTTGGCTTTGATTCTGCCCAAGGAAGGCAAAGACGACGAAGTGCGGGAGGCCCTGATGCAGTATGCCGCTGTGCGGGCCGAGTCCTTCAAGAACTACGACATATTGGGAGCCTACTCCATTGCGCAGAATGCCACCGTGTTCAGCCAGGGGGACTATGTGGTCATGCTGATGCTGCCGGACAACGATCAGGCGAGAGACATCCTGGATGAGTACATGCCCCAGTAGGATGGAAATGAAAAAGAAACACTATGAAATGTCTGCGGGAGCCGGCCTGCGCAAGCGGGTCGGCTTTCTGGATGAAGTGCGGGGATTGTGTATTTTGCTCATGGTGCTGTACCATGGGGCTTATGACATCATTTATCTTTTTGGCAGGGAGATTCCCGCCTTTCACTGGCCGCTGATGAATTTCGCCCAGCCTTTTGTAGCGGGGATTTTCATCTTTATCTCGGGGATTTGCTGCCGCTTTTCCCGCAGTAACCTGCGTCGGGGGCTTATTGCCCTGACGCTGGGATTGCTGATCGGGGGGGTTACCCTGCTCTTTTTGCCTCAGCAACCCATTTATTTTGGCATCCTTCATTTTCTGGGGACGTCTATGATTTTGTTTGCCCTCTTGCAGCCTATGCTGGATCGGTTGGCTCCGCTCCCGGGCATTTTGCTGTGCCTGGTGCTGTACCTCTTTACCTTTGGGGCTCAGCGCGGCTATTTGGGGCTGCCGGGCGTTCCCCTTATCCTGCTGCCGTCGTCTTGGGCGACCCGGCTTTGGTTGTTGCCATTGGGCTTTGCTTCCGGCGGGGTGGATTATTTCCCCCTGTTGCCCTGGCTCTTTGTCTTTTTGGCCGGCAGCTACCTGGGAGTTCCCTTTGTCCACCGGGAAATGCCGGAATTTTTCTACCGCAACCGTTCGAGGTTTCTCAGCGCCGTCGGCCGACACACCATTTACGTCTACCTGCTGCACCAGCCGGTGCTGTACGGGCTGTTGTACGGATTCTTCTACCTGTACGGAAAATTCACCGGAGCGTAAAACAAACAAGGCGGAACCTTTTGGGTTCCGCCTTTTGCAGTTATGTAGCGATTACAGATCCTTGTATTTTTCGTAAATCTTCGGAATGTCGTCCACAGTCAGGCGGCCGTAAACATCTTCGTTGATGGTCAGAACGGGAGCAAGTCCGCAGGCGCCGATGCAGCGGCAGGCGGTCAGCGAGAACTTCCCGTCGTCGGAGCACTGACCGGCTTCTACTCCGAAGACTTCGGCAATCTTGTCCAGAATGTTTTTGGCGCCTTTGACATAGCAGGCGGTGCCTAAGCAGACCGAAATCTTATACTTGCCTTTGGGAACCAGAGAAAACTGCGAGTAGAAAGTAGAAACGCCGTAGACTTCTTCCAGCCGTACGCCCAGACCGTCGGCCACCATCTTTTGCACTTCAATGGGCAGATAGCCGTAAATATCCTGGGCTTTTTGCAGGGCAGTTACCAAAGAGCCGTTAGTCTTTTTGATGTCAGCGAGCACTTCCATCAACTGAGCTTTTTGCTCCGGAGTGCCCCGAAAAGGTATCTTGGTAATTTTATTGGCCATAAAGCTCAAACCCCTCCCTGGTGCTTTGTAAAAAATTCCGATTTTTTTGACTTGGATATCAAACCAACGGTCTTCATTATAGCAAGCTTGGATATAAAAATCTACAGTGACCTGTGCCAAAGAATTGTGAAAAAATTATCTAATATTGCCAAGGATTCGCCAAACGGTTGAAAAATTCAGCAATGTGATATAATAATCCTGTCAGAAATTTTCTACGAAGGGGCGATTGCGTTGCACACCATACAGGTCAAGGGAATGTCCTGCCAACACTGTCAAGCGGCTGTCAAGGAGGCGTTGGAGGAGCTGGGGCTCACCCAGGTGGAGGTGGACCTGAAAACCGGGCGGGTGACCTATTCCGGCGAGGTGGAGGAACAAGCTCTGCGGGACGCCATTGAAGAGGCAGGCTACGAGTTGGCATAACGGCGGAAGGGCGGCAAAGCTGCCCTTTCTTGCTGTCAATCTGTACAATGTAAAACAATGTGTGTTATAATAACGAAATAGCTTAAAATAAAGAAATCATCCCAACACCGGCGAAGTCTACGGACTTTGCTGTTGCCACCGATGCCAAACCGAGTGCGACAGCGCAACCAAAAGCATTCAATCCATCGGATACCCAAACGACAAGGAGATTTTCATGAAAGAAGCCCGGCTGATTGCCGCAGAGGCATTGCTGAAACTGGAACAGAGGCAGGCGTGGTCCAACCTGACCTTGGACCATGCTCTGGAGCACCACACCCTCAAGCCGGAGGAGGCAGCTTTTGCGGCGGCTTTGTTTTACGGCGTCATCGAGCGGCGCATCACCCTGGACGCCTGCATCGCCGCCCATTCGGCCAAAAAGCCGGAAAAACTTGACGCCGCCGTTTTGTGCGCGTTGCGCCTGGGCGTCTATCAAATTCTATACATGGATTCCATTCCCCACAGCGCCGCCGTGGACGAAAGCGTAAAGCTGGTCAAAAAGCTGCGCAAAACCCAGGCGTCGGGTTATGTCAACGGGGTGCTCCGTTCTTTTTTGCGGGCGGGCGCCAGAGTTCCCCTTCCGGAGCAGCCTTTGTCCGCGCGACTTTCGGTGGAGTTTTCCTGCCCCGAGCCTTTGGTGAAAAGCTGGCTTTCCGCCTATGGGGAAGAGGCGGTGCGCCGCTTTTTGTCCGACAGCGTGGGCCGTGCTCCCACTGCTCTGCGGGTCAACACCCTGAGGATTACCCCGCGGGAGCTCATGGAGCGTCTGGCGGAGGAGCAGATTGCCGCAACTCCTCACCCCTATATTCCCAACTGCCTGATGGCGGAGGGAGGGGCCCTGCACAAAACCAAAGCTTTTCAGGAAGGGCTGTTTCACCTGCAGGACCCGGCCAGCCAGCTCTGCGCTTTGACGCTGGGAGCTTCTCCCGGCATGCGGGTGCTGGACGCCTGCGCCGCTCCGGGGGGCAAAAGCTTTACCGTTGCCCAGCAGATGAACAATCAGGGTGAGCTTATCGCCTGCGACCTTCATCCCAAGCGGGTGGGGCTCATCGAAAAGCGAGCAAAGGAAATGGGGCTGGACTGCATTCAGGCCCAAAGCCGGGACATGACTCGGTACGCTCCGGAGCTGGGAACCTTTGACCGGGTGCTCTGCGACGTTCCCTGTTCGGGGTATGGAGTTATTCGCCGCAAGCCGGAAATCAAATACAAAAATTTGGAAGAAATTTCCCAACTTCCCAACATTCAGTATAAAATACTGGAAACTACTTCACAATATTGTAAGGTGGGAGGCGTTTTGCTCTACTCCACCTGCACCATCCATCCGGCGGAAAACGGGGAGGTGCGGGATCGGTTTTTGGCCGCCCACCCCGAATTTTCTCCCCTGCCGCTGGGGGGCTTGCTGGGAGAGGACTCCCAGCGCACGCTATTGGGGGAATGGGATGCCGACGGCTTTTATCTGGCCGCCTTTAGGAGGGAGAAGCCGTGATCAATCTTCTGGACCTTACTTTGGAAGAGCTGGGGGATCTGCTGGCCAGTTGGGGAGAGCCTTCCTTCCGGGCGGGGCAGCTGTTTCAATGGCTGCACCAAAATCTTGCCACCAGCTTTGACCAAATGACCAACCTGCCCAAATCTCTGCGCCAGCGGCTGGAGGAAAACTGCACCACCGGCAGTTTGATTTTGAAAAAAAGACTTGTTTCCGCCATTGACGGTACGGTAAAATACTTATACGGCTTGTCAGACGGCAATGCGGTGGAGGGCGTGCGGATGCGCTACCATTACGGCAACAGCCTGTGCATCTCCACCCAGGTGGGGTGCCGGATGGGCTGCGGTTTTTGCGCCTCCACCCTGGGAGGGCTGGTGCGCAACCTGACCGCCGGCGAAATGCTGGGGGAGGTGTACGCCGCCGCCCGGGATTTGCCGGAAGGGGAAAGAATCGGCAGCATTGTGCTGATGGGAATCGGAGAGCCTTTGGACAAT
This sequence comes from Bacillota bacterium, assembly GCA_029550985.1. Classification (GTDB taxonomy): domain Bacteria; phylum Bacillota; class Clostridia; order Oscillospirales; family Ruminococcaceae; genus WRAV01. The sequence continues at coordinate 46 of JAKPGH010000015.1, read as the reverse complement.
TTCGACAATGTCTGCAAATTTCTGGAGCTGCTCTCCCATCCCAAGG
>JAKPGH010000318.1 GCA_029550985.1 Bacillota bacterium | reverse complement strand
AACATGGTAGAAAAATCCCTGACCCCATTGGGGACAGGGATTTCCCACATCGGGACTCAAAACACTTTTTACAAGGGGGGATTTCCGTGAAGCTGCTGGCAATCGACGGCAACAGCATTCTCAATCGGGCATTTTACGGCATCAAGCTCCTCACCACCAAGGACGGGATGCCCACCAACGGCATTTACGGCTTTTTAAACATCCTGTTGCGGCTGATGCAGGATATCGAGCCGGACCGGGTGGCCATTTGCTTCGACCTGGCCGCCCCCACCTTCCGGCATCTGCAGTACGACGGCTATAAGGCCCAGCGCAAGGGCATGCCCGACGATTTGGCACGGCAGGTTCAGCCGCTGAAGGAGCTGCTTGCCGCCCTGGGCTTTGCGCTGGTGGAGCAGGCGGGCTACGAGGCCGACGATTTGCTGGGTACCCTTTCCAAAGCCTGCGAACAGGCGGGAGCCACCTGCGTCATTGCCACAGGGGACCGGGATTCCTTCCAACTGGTGGGCCCCGGCACCACCGTCCGGCTGGCCTACACCAAAGGCGGCAGTCCTGTGGCCGAAATGGTGGACGAAGCCTACATTTGGGAAAAATACGGGCTCAAACCTGCCCAGCTCATCGACTTAAAGGCGCTGATGGGAGACAGCTCCGACAATGTGCCGGGGGTGCCGGGAGTGGGGGAGAAAACCGCCCTCGCCCTGATGCAGGAAGCGGGAAGCCTGGAGAACATCTACGAAAATCTTGACGCGTTGACCAGCGTCAAGGCGGGAATCAAAAACAAACTGCGGGAGGGCAGGGAGTCGGCCTTCCTCAGCCGGGAACTGGTCACCATCCACCGCGGGGCGCCCATCAACACCGACCTGGAGGCCTACAAAATCCAGCCTCCCGACCAGCAGAAATGCTGGGAACTGATGAGCCGGCTTGAGCTGTTCTCCCTGGTGGAGAAGTTCGGCATCCAAAGGACCACGGCCCCGCAGGCGGCGCGGCAGCAGCGGCAGGAGCCGGTCCACATCTGCTTTAACGCCCTGCCGGAGGATTTGTTCCAGCGCAAAAAGCCGGTGGATATCCTCTTTGACATCCACCAAAATCAAATCGTCAGCTTTTGCCTCATCACCAAAGAGGCCCTTTACCTGTGGGATAAAGACGCCCAGGAGACCGCCGCCAGGATTTTGGCTTCCAGCCTTCCCAAACGGACCAACCGGCTCAAGGACATTTATCACGTGGGGCTGACCCACGGCTTTGAGGTCAACGGCATTGTCTTTGACGCCGAAATTGCCGGCTATATTCTGGACCCTCAAAGCAACGACTACAGCATATCCCGCCTGGCGGCCCTGTACGGGACTCCGGCGGTGGAGCTGGCCGGCTTTTTTGGGGCCAGCGGGCCGCTCCTGGAGGAGTGCGCCCTTTACACCGCCCTGGCCGACGTGCTGGAGGAGAAAATTTCTCAAAATGGGCAGTACAAGCTGCTCCACGAGGTGGAGCTGCCCCTTTGCCGGGTTCTGGCGGAAATGGAGCACGTGGGCATCGGCATTGACGTCGAGGGGCTGAAGGCCTACGGCCAAAAGCTGGACGCCGAAATTGAAAAGTACAGCAACCGCATCTATAGGCAGGCGGGGGAAGTGTTCAACCTCAATTCCCCCAAGCAGTTGGGCGAAATCCTCTTTGAAAAGCTGGGGCTGCCCACCGGCAAAAAGACCAAGACCGGATACTCCACCAACGCCGACGTGCTGGAAAGCCTGCGGGGCAAACATCCTATCATCGAGGACATTTTGGAGTACCGCAAGGTGCAGAAGCTCAAGTCCACCTATGTGGACGGACTGCTGAAGGAAGTGGGGGGCGACGGGCGCATTCACACCAGCTTCCAGCAGACGCTGACCCGCACCGGGCGGATTTCCTCCACCGAGCCCAACCTGCAGAACATTCCCATCCGCACCGAGTTGGGCAGCGAGCTGCGCCGGTTCTTTGTGGCAAGGCCGGGCACCGTGTTGCTGGACGCCGACTATTCCCAGATTGAATTGCGGGTGCTGGCCCACATCGCCCAGGACAAAAATATGATAGAAGCCTTCCAAAACGACGAGGATATTCACACCCGCACCGCCTCCCAGGTGTTTAACCTGCCCCCCGCCTTTGTCACGCCCGGCATGCGCAGCCGGGCCAAGGCGGTCAACTTTGGCATTGTCTACGGCATCGGCGCCTACTCCCTCAGCCAGGACATCGGCGTCACCGTGGGGGAGGCCAAAGCGTATATCGACGGGTACCTGCGGCACTTTTCCGGCGTCAAGGAGTATATGGACGCCACGGTGGAGTTTGCTACCGAGCACGGCTACGTCCAGACCTTGATGGGCCGCCGGCGGTATCTGCCCGAACTTTCCAGCTCCAACCGGGCCATGCGGGAATTCGGCAAGCGGGTGGCCCTCAACACCCCCATTCAGGGAGCCGCGGCCGACATCATCAAAGTGGCCATGGTGCGGGTGTTCCACCGTCTCAAGCAGGAAGGCCTGGAAGCCAAACTGATTCTGCAGGTCCACGACGAACTGATTGTGGAGTGCCCGGAGCGCGAGGCGCCCGTTGCCTCCAAAATCCTGCAGGAAGAGATGGAGGGTGCCGTCCGGCTTTCGGTTCCCCTGCGGGCGGACGTAGGGATGGGCCGCAACTGGCTGGAGGCCAAATAGAATCGCAACCATCAAGGCGGGCGGAATGCCCGCCTTTTCCGTTTAACACCCCATTCTTGACAAAGAGGATAAGGATGGTATAAAATATACCCTACAGGGGTATAGTAATTTAATCAAAGGGAGAGTGTGTGTATGGAACTGAATCAAAAGCCTTGTTGCGCCGGGAACGAACGCACCACCGAGCGGGACGAAAAGCTCAAGCAGAATCTGCTCTCCCGCCTCAAGAGGATTGAAGGCCAGGTGCGGGGCATTTACGGCATGATTGAAGCTGACGCCTACTGCGACGACGTCATTCATCAGCTTGCCGCCGCCAGCTCGGCGCTGAACAGCGTCAGCAAGCTGGTGCTGGAATCCCACATACGCCGCTGCCTGGTGGACAAAATACGGGCAGGGCAGGATGAAATCGTAGACGAACTGATTACCACGGTGGGCAAGCTGTTGTAACGCATGCCCGCAGTATAAGGAGAAAACCATGGAAAAAACCTACGTCATTACCGGTATGACCTGCGCCGCCTGCGCCCGCCGGGTGGAGAAAACCGCCGCCAGGCAGGAAGGCGTTTTGTCGGCGGCTGTCAATTACGCAGCGGAAAAGCTGGTGTTGCAGGTAGGGGAGGATTTTTCCGAGGAGGCATTGGTGGCCGCCGTCCAAAAGGCGGGGTATGATCTGAAGAAGCAGGGCAGACGGCAGGTTCACATCCCCATCGAGGGTATGACCTGCGCCGCCTGCGCCGCCCGCATTGAAAAGAATCTGGCTAAGCTCCCCGGTGTGGAGCAGGCCAGCGTCAACTATGCCGCCGAACGGGCGGACGTCACCTTCGACCCCGCTTTGGTGCGGCTGTCCGAATTGCGGCAGGCCATCGAAAAGCTGGGATACAAGCCCTTGCAGGCGGACCAGCCCCTCACCGACCAGGACGCCGCCCGCAAGGAGGCCGAAATCAAAGGGATGTGGCGCCGCTTTCGCATCGCGGCCCTCTTTGCCGCCCCGCTGCTCTACATCGCCATGGCTCCCATGATTCCCGGGCTGCCGGGAGGGGGATTGCCTGCCTTTCTCCACCCCGACCTCCATCCGCTGACCTTTGCGCTGGTACAGCTGTTGCTGGTCATTCCGGTGGTTGTGGTGGGCAGAAGGTTTTACACCGTAGGGTTCCGGGCGCTGATACAGCGCAGCCCCAACATGGATTCCCTCATTGCGGTGGGCACCTGCGCCGCCGTCGCCTACAGCCTGGTTTCCCTGTTCCGCATCGCCCGGGGGGACCACCACGCCGTTCACTCCCTCTACTTTGAATCGGCGGGGGTGATTATCGCCCTCATTTTGCTGGGCAAGTCGCTGGAGGCCAGAAGTCGGGGGCGCACCGGCGAAGCCATCAAAAAGCTGATGGGACTTGCCCCCAAAACCGCCACTGTCCTGCGAGGGGAGGAGGAAATTTCCCTTCCCATCGACGAGGTGGAGGTGGACGACATCATTCTGGTGCGGCCGGGGGAGAAAATCCCGGTGGACGGCGTGGTGCTGGAAGGCCATACCGCCGTTGACGAGTCCATGCTCACCGGCGAGAGCATCCCGGTGGAGAAAACCAAAGGGGACCGGGTGTACGCCGCGTCGGTCAACACCAACGGCACCATTCGGTTCCAAGCCACCAAGGTGGGCAGCGACACTGCCCTTGCTCAAATCATCAAACTGGTGGAGGACGCCCAGGGCTCCAAAGCTCCCATTGCCCAGTTGGCCGATGTGGTTTCCGGCTACTTTGTCCCCATTGTCATTGTCATCGCGCTGGTATCGGCGGCGGCGTGGCTGGCAGCGGGGGAGGGGATTGGATTTGCCCTCACCATCTTTGTTTCCGTTCTGGTGATTGCCTGTCCCTGTGCTCTGGGCCTTGCCACCCCCACCGCCATTATGGTGGGCACCGGAAAGGGCGCCGAGCATGGCATCCTGATTAAAAGCGGCACGGCCCTGGAAACCGCCCACAAAACCCAGGTGGTGGTGCTGGACAAAACCGGAACCATCACCCAAGGCAAGCCCCAGGTCACCGACACTTTGCCGGCGCTGGGAACGGATGCTTCCTCTTTACTGCTGGTCACCGCCTCGGCGGAGCACGCTTCCGAGCATCCGCTGGGTCAGGCCATTGTGGCCCGTGCTCGGGAGGAAAACCTTGCCCTTCTGGAGGTGGAGCAGTTTGAGAACCTGCCGGGCCGGGGCATCCGGGCGGTGATGGAAGGGCGCACCTATCACATCGGCAACCGCCGCCTGATGGAGGAGATTGCCGCTCAGTTGGGAGAGTTTTCCCAACAGGCCGATGCTCTGGCCGACGAGGGGAAAACCCCCATGTTTGTGGCCGAGGATGGCAACCTGCTGGGCATCATCGCCGTGGCGGACGTGGTCAAGGAGAGCAGCGCCGCCGCCATCGCCTCCATGAAGGCCATGGGGCTGGAAGTGGTGATGATTACCGGCGACAATCGAAAGACCGCCGCCGCCATCGGCCGGCAGGTGGGGGTGACTTGGGTGCTGGCGGAGGTGCTCCCCCGGGATAAGGCGGCAAAGGTGAAAGAATTGCAGGAGCAGGGCAAAAAGGTGGCCATGGTGGGGGACGGCATCAACGATGCTCCCGCTTTGGCCCAGGCCGATATCGGCATTGCCATCGGCTCCGGCACCGACGTGGCCATGGAAAGCGCCGACATTGTTCTGATGCGCGGCGACCTTTCGGACGTTCCGGCGGCGCTGCAGCTTTCCAGAGCCACCATCCGAGTCATCAAGCAGAACTTGTTCTGGGCCTTTGGGTACAACACCGTGGGCATTCCGGTGGCGGCAGGTTTGCTCCACCTTTTCGGAGGGCCGCTGCTCAACCCCATGATTGCCGCCGCCGCCATGTCTTTAAGCTCGGTGTCGGTGCTGACCAACGCCCTGCGCCTCAAGAGATGGAGGCCCCGTTAAACCAATACGCAAAAAGAAAACAGACCGATTAATTAATCGGTCTGTTTTTTTTGATGGTAACCTCTCGTCATCGGGATTTGAATATACGAACTGCCGCCGGGCTTGTCCACCCGGTGATTCAGAGAAAGCCGCATTTCGTTTTTTTCCTGCTGGGTGTAGAGGAACATCTTTTTCTGGAGGGTGCCCTCCACCCGTACCAGCATGTCCAGCATCTTGGGGTTAAAGGCTCCGCACTCGCCGTTGAGAATCATCCGGATGGTTTCCTCGTGGGAATAGGCCTTTTTGTAAACCCGCTCGCTGGTCAACGCGTCGTAGACGTCGGCAAGGGAGGTGGCCTGCGCCCAGATGGAAATTTCGTCCCCCTTTAAGCCGTCGGGGTAGCCTCGGCCGTCCCAGCGCTCGTGGTGGTGGCGGCAAATGTCGTAGGAATACCGGTAGGACTCTTCGTCCTGGGTGTAGTTGAGGGTATCCAGAATTTCGCAGCCCCGGATGGTGTGGGTTTTCATAATTTCAAATTCTTCCTCTGTGAGGGGGCCGGGCTTGAGCAGAATGGCGTCGGAGATGACAATTTTGCCGATGTCGTGCATGGCGGACACGTTGGCGATGGTTTTGATCTGCTCGTCGGTGAGGGAATAGAATTCCCGCATTTCCTCCAGAAAAATTCTGGTCAGGGTGCGCACCCGCAAGATGTGCTCGCCCGACTCCATGTTGCGGAATTCCACGGTGGTGGACAGCGCGTCGATGACAAACTGGCTGGACTGGTGAATGCGGCGGGCCTGCTGTTCCAGCATTTCTTTTTGCTTTTGCAGCTCCCGCTCCAGCTCCTGCCGGTGGGAGTACAGTTTGACCACGTTGTTGACGCGGCGGGAGACAATTTTCGGGTTGAAGGGCTTGCTGATGATATCCGAAACTCCCAGGGCATAACCCATCAGGGTCTTTTCGTCATCGCTTTCCCCCGTAATCATGATGACGGGGATGGTTTGAATTAAATCCATTTTCGCCATCTGTTCCAACACCTGGAAACCGTCCATTACCGGCATCACAATGTCCAGGAGAACAATGACGATTTGCTCTCGGTGCTGCAGAATCAGCTCCAAGGCTTGTTGTCCGTTTTCCGCCTCCAGAACCTCGTATTCTTCCTGGAAGAGGTCCGCCAGTATCATGCGATTAATGGGGATATCGTCTACCACCAGCAATTTTTTCTGTCGGCTCAACGGACAACCACATCCCTTTCGCAAACTTCGGCTAACATTATATCATTTTTGGAATAATATTTCCAGAAATATTGCCGCAACAAAAATTCCCACAGCTCATATGGGAACTGTGGGAGTTTGTTTCGTTGTCAATCTGGGTTACCGCATATCCCGCAAACCGTGCAGGTTGGCTTGCTCCAAGCCTTTCCGCAGAGCAAAGGAAAGGGGGATGGCGAACACCACCGCAATGATGCCGTTGATGGTGGAAGTAATTCCCTTTTGGGCCAGAGAAACCAGCGCCGTTTGGATTTCCACCCGGTTGAAGAACAGGTTGGTGATTAGGTCTTTGCCCAAATAGAGAATGATGTAGGTTAGCTGTCCCAGAACGCCGGCGACGATGTTCCGCTTAAAGGATTTGGCCTGGGCTTCACGGCCCCAGGCTATCTGGCCGCAGACAAAGGCCATTAAAAACTTAAAGATGAGGGTAAAGGGCGCGCTGGACACATAGAGGGGATTGGTGAGGTCAAAAAACAGGGAACCCACTCCGGCGGCAATTCCGCCCGGGATGGGGCCCAGGGTCAGGCCGGCCAGCAGACACATAATGTTTCCCATGTGGATGCGGGGGGTGGTCCCTGCAACGGCAGGCAGGGGCACGTAAAGATAATTGGCTGCAAAGACAAGGGCGCCCATCACCCCTACCATCGCCACAAACATCGTGTTGCTCATTTTTTTACGCATAGTATCGACCTCCTGCTGCGAAAATGACAAAAAAGGATGCTGCCTGCCGGAAAACAGCGAACCCATTTTGTCTGTGTTCCGGCAGCTACAAGGCTTGATACCCCGTTAAAATTTGGTCCTGCGTCAACCAGGGGAGCGAATGTTCCAACAAAACGCCAAACCGAGGGTCGGTGCCGTACCCGTATGTAGTTTTGATGCACAGTTCCACAAAGGTGGTGGCGCGGTTGATGGCAAGGGGCAGGCTGTCTCCCGAAAGCAGCCCTCCGGTCAGCACGGCGGCGAACAAATCCCCGGTGCCGGGATAGGACACGGGCACATACTGGCAGTCGGACCGCCAATAGGCGTTCCGGTCCCGGTCGTACCCCACGTTGGAGATGACACCGGTCATCAGATGAACGCCGGTGATGACCACCTGGCGGGGGCCCAGTTCTCCCAGACGAGCCAGATAGCTTTTGGCCTGGGAGGTGGTGAGCGGCCCCTGAGGGTAGTCGGTTCCCAACAGCATGCTGACCTCGGTGAGGTTGGGGGTGATGATGCCCGCTTCCCGCACCAGTTCCCGCATCCGGCGGCGAATTTCCGGCGTGCAGGTACGGTAGGGCTTTCCGTGGTCCCCCATCACCGGGTCCACCACATGCAGCGCCTTGGGATACGCCTGAAAAAACTCCAGGCAGTGGTCAATCTGGGCTTCGTTGCTCAAAAAGCCGCTGTAAATGCAGTCAAAGTCCAGTCCCAGACGCTTGTAATGGGCCAGCGCCCCCGAAATATAATCGGTCAGATCCCGCATTTCCACTTCCCCCATGCCCCCGGTGTGGGTGGAGAGAATGGCGGTGGGCACGGCGCAAACCTGCACCCCCATGGCGGAAAGGGCCGGCATAATCACCGAAAGAGAGCAGCGCCCAAATCCCGAAAGATCGTGAATAGCCGCCACGCGGCAGTGGCCTTTCTGCATGAACATTACTCCTTGCATGTTTCAGTATATGCCCGCTTGGTCTTCCCTTCAAACGAAGGCCGGCGGACAAGAAATGTCATGAATTTATAAAATATCCACAATTCGACGACGTAAATTTAAAGCTATATATCGGAAACTACACAAAATAAATCGAAACTTATCGGAGAAGAAGTGGGATTGCGTTCACCATGCACAAACACAACAGGATAAAGTTGGCAGCAAACTGTGCGAAAGGTAGAATATCAGCTTTGTTCCGTGGGCTTGTCCGCGGGGGAGCGAAAAATCCAGAACTTGCTGAAGATGTAGTTGAGAATCACCACAATGACATTGGAGGCCAGCTTAATCAGCGCCGGATGGAAGCCCAACACGTCCACAAACAGGTAGACAATCCCTAAGTCCAGCACCAGGGAAAACACACGGGCCCCGAAAAAGGAGAGAATTTCCCGCCCCACCGCGGCGGCTCCCCGCGCCTGAGAGCGGAATACCCAGGTGCGGTTGGTGACATAGGCAAACAGCACCGAAAGGAACCAGGCGATCAAGTTGGGGGCGATGGTGGTGCTTTCGGGCCAAAGAGCCAGCAGCCCCAAAAAGGCAATGTAGTTGACGGCGGTGGTGAGGGCGCCGAAAATCAGATACAGCAGAATATCCCGATACTTTTGGCAGAGCGCCAATAATTTTTCCCTCAAAAGGGCAGCCTCCTTCCGTGCCTGAAGGCACAAAACGCAGCTTTGTGTTATAAGGGTATCATAACCACAAAGCGGTTATGATACCCCCGGCAAGACAAGCATTTTTCTCTCTCAGTATATCACAAACCGGACGGCAGCAAAATACCCAACATTGCCAGAATCCGAATCATGCGCTATACTGAATGCAGTTTCCAGGAAAAGTAAAAAAGCACGACGTTGCGTAAATGGAGGAAACGAATTTGAACATCAAAAAGTACCTATCGCTGATATTGATTGGGTTGCTGGTGCTTTCCGGGTGCTCTTCCGGCCACTCGCCCTCGGAGGCAAAGCAGACCAGGGAGCTGACCGACATGCTTGGCCGGACGGTGTCCATCCAGACGCCGGTGGAGCGGGTGGTGGTGCTCACCGCCGCCGACTGCGAAATCATCAGCGCGCTGGGGCGCGAGTCCCTCCTGGTGGGCCGGGGGGAATACTGCAACTATCCCTCTTCGGTACTGGAAATCCCTGCGGTGCAGAGCGGTTCCGAAACCAACATCGAGCAGATTATCGCCCTCAATCCCCAGGTGGTGGTGATGGGCTCCATGCACCAGTGGGAGGAGCAGGCCGAGGCCCTGGCCAAAGCGGGGATTGCCACCGTCTTTACCGACGCCCAGAACATCCAGAGGGTCTACCGGGCCATTGAGCTGCTGGGGGACCTGCTGGACTGCCCCAAGCAGGCGGAGCAGCTGATTGGAGAAATGCAGGACACTTTTGACGAAATCAAAGCAAAAGTGGCCCAACAGCCCGGCAAAGGCTCTATTTACTTTGAAGTTTCTCCCTTGGAGTACGGCCTGTGGACGGCGGGGCAGGACACCTTTATGGATGAGATTGCCACCCTGTTGGGGCTGGAAAATATCTTTTCCGACATGAAGGGCTGGGGGGAAATATCCCAGGAGCAGGTGATTGCCCGACGCCCCGACTACATTGTCACCGTCACCATGTACTTTGGGGAAGGCCCCCGCCCCGAGGAGGAAATTGCCTCCCGCAAAGGCTGGGAGGGGATTCCAGCGGTGGAGCAGGGCCATATCTTCCACTCCAACGCCGACGAAATCACCCGCCCCGGCCCCCGTTTGGCGCAAGCCGCCGCCCATTTGTACCAGCTCATTTACGAACAGGAATAATTCCAGCAAACAAACACCCCCGGATTCCGAACCCGGGGGTGTTTGTTTGCTCACTTTTTCTGTTGATGCCCCTGGGACGGGATGGAGTGCTTTTTGGCGTTGCGGCCCTCGTTGTCCGGCTGGTCGCTGGCGGGGGTGGGGCCGCCTTTGGATTTTGCCTGGCGCACTTCCTTGGGATCGATTTGACTGTCTTTTGGCATGGCTTCCTCTCCTTTGCAGATTTTTCTTAGTTTCTGCATCCTAGGCGGATTTCATGCAAATACTAAAGCCAATCAATCAAGGAGGGGTGTCATGAAGAAAATCATCGCCATAGCGGGCATCGCGCTGGCCATTCCTCTTGCCTTTACCCTGTTGCTCAAAGCGCTGCACCTGATGCAGGGGCTTATCTCAAAAATTCTTTCCGCCCTGTTGTGGTGCCTTTCGGTCGTCGTTGTGGTACTGCTGCTCCAGCAGAGGCTGGCAGGGCGGAAATCACGGTAGAAGTAGCAAGGACTTATGTGATGGGTGGGGAAGTTTCACTTTGAGTTTCGGTAGGAGTGGTATTTTGTGGCGATTCAGATGCCTTCTTTTCCGTTGAAGCGGTATCGCATTTCGAATCGGCGGTGTTGTTGGTTTCCTGCGTCGCCGATTGATTGCTGGACTGGGCGGTCTCTTGAAGGGAGCGTATGGCAGCGATGGCTTGCAAAACATCCCCCAGCATGGTAAGTAACGCGCCGAGAAGGCTTAACTGGTCGACATTTAGCTGGGTTGCAATGACATTGGCAAGGGCGGTTATGGAAGCGGTAATTTCGGCAGAGTTCAAGGCTAATCCCCTCTTTCCGTTCTGGTACAGTCTATGCCGAAGGAAAGGGGAAAGTCATTCAAGCCATCAAAAAGCGCCCGGAACTCCTTCCGAGCGCTTGATTTTTTTTATTTTTCCAACACCAGCGCCACACAGTGGGCGGCCATGCCCTGTCCGGTTCCGGTAAAGCCCAGCCCTTCTTCGGTGGTGGCTTTGACGCTGACGGCGTCCACCTCGATGCCGAGAGCTCCGGCGATATTTTGGCGCATTTGGGGCAGATAGGGCGCCATTCGCGGCCGCTGGGCAACGATGGTGGCGTCCAGATTGCCCGCCTGCCATCCTCGCTCTTTTAGCATTTGGCCCACCTGCTTCAGCAGAAGCAGGCTGTCGGCGTCTTTGTAAGCCGCATCATCGGGCGGAAAGTGGGTGCCGATATCCCCCAGAGCAACGGCCCCCAGCAAAGCGTCGGATATGGCGTGGCAGAGCACGTCGGCGTCGGAATGGCCGTCCAGCCCCAACTCCCAGGGAATTTCCACGCCCCCCAAAATCAATTTCCGCCCGGGCACCAGACGGTGCACGTCGTATCCGTGGCCTATTCGAATACTTCCCACCGGTAACATCCTTCCTCTTGGAATTGCAGCACCGCTTCCGCAATGGCCAAATCTTCCGGGACGGTTATTTTCAGGTTGGTGTAGTCCCCCCAAACCACCTTGATTTTGTGGCCAAACTGTTCCACCAGCTGGCAGTCGTCGGTGTAGTCCCGCTGTTCCTCTTGGGCTCGCGCCATGGCCTGCCGGTAGAGCTTTGCCTCAAACACCTGAGGGGTTTGAATGGCCACCAGCTTTTCCCTGGGAGGGGTGGATACCGCAAAGCCGTTTTCATCCAGCATTTTGATGGTGTCTTTAGGCGTGGTGCCGGCTGCGGCGGCCCCAAATTCCATGGCGGCGCGGATACACTGCTCCACCACCGCGGGAGCCACCAAAGGCCGTGCCCCGTCGTGAATCAGATAGTAGTCCGCCTGGGGGTCGCAGGCCCCTATCCCCTGAAAGACCGACTGCTGGCGGGTTGCCCCGCCTCCGATGACGGCGCTTACCAAATCCAGGGAAAATTCCCGCACCATAGCGTAGTATTCGGCAATGCGCTGGGGCGGGCAGACCAGCACCACCTCGCCCACCAGGGGGCAGCGGCCCAGGGCTTCCACGCTGCGCACCACCACCGGCAAGCCGTCCAGAAGGGCCTGCTGCTTGTCGATTCCCTGCATCCGCTCGGCGGATCCCGCCGCCACCACCACCGCCGACACCGGGGGGATTTGTTCTTTTTTCTTAAAAAACATATCGTTCCCAGCTTTGAAATATTATTATCCTTTGTGGATATGATAGATGCGAAACCACTCTATTTATGCAGAACGTTCAGTTTGGCTTTCATTCTAGCAGTCGACCCGTTGACTTGTCAACAAAAAGCTGTCGGACTCCCTCGGGGGGATTGACAATCCGGACAATTTCATTCATAATGTAAGTAAACCAGATGTTTTCAGGTAACCGGCCGCCAATGGAGGATTCGTCATGAATCGAGAGGAATTGTGCGCACAATTAGATGACATTCCGATCATTGCAGCGGTCAAGGAAGACGCCGCTCTGGAAAAAGCGCTGGAGTCGGAAAGCAAGATTATCTTTCTGCTTTATGGCACCGCCTGCACCATCGAAGGAATTGTCAACCGGGTCAAAGAGGCTGGGAAGTATGCCTTTGTCCACATCGATTTGGTGGACGGGCTTTCCAGCAAGGATGGAGCCATCGACTTCATTCGCCAGTACACCAAGGCGGACGGCATCATCTCCACCAAGGCAAGCCAAATTAAGTATGCCAGAAGACAGGGGCTTGCCACCATCCAGCGGGTGTTTGCCATCGATTCCAAAGCCATCGACAATATCGGCAACCAGGTGGCCCTCAGCGACGTGGATATGATCGAGGTCATGCCCGGCATCATCATGCCCAAGGTGCTGAAAATCATCATGGAGAAAACCCAGGTCCCCGTCATTGCCGGGGGGCTGATTCGGGATAAGGAAGATGTCATTTCCGCACTGTCGGCAGGCGTGATAGCCATTTCCACCACCAAAGAAGATATTTGGTTCATGTAAAAGTCTTTGCCAATAACTGAATAAACCGCATTGAGATTGTAGAGAGTGGTGCGCATTGGGCGAAAGCCCAGTTTGCATTGCTCTTTTATATTTTAAATAGAAATGGAGAGAATACTATGGGAAGCGCGGAATACGTCAATGTACCATGGGACTTAATGGAATCTTTTGTAAAGCACGCATTTATGGGATACGGCGTGCCTGAGAAGGATGCCGAAATCTGCACCGACGTTTTGATCGAGTCCGACCGGAGAGGTATCGAATCTCACGGTGTCAACCGCTTTAAGCCGATTTACATCGACCGCATCAAGGCCGGTATTCAAAAGCCCGTCACCGAACTGGAAGTCCTCAAGGACACCGCCACCACCGCCGTTCTGGACGCTCACGACGGCATGGGCCAGGTAGCCGGCTATCGGGCGATGGAGATGGCCATTAACAAGGCCAAGAAGTACGGCATGGGTATGGTGGCTGTTCGCAATTCCACCCACTACGGCATCGCCGGCTACTACACCTCCATGGCCATTAACAATGGCTGCATCGGCATCACCGGCACCAACGCAAGACCCTCCATCGCTCCTACCTTCGGCGTGCAGAACATGCTGGGAACCAACCCTCTGACCATCGGTTTCCCCACCGATGAGGAGTTCCCCTTCAACCTGGACTGCGCCACCAGCATCATTCAGCGCGGCAGAATTGAGTACTATGCCCGCATCGGCAAGGAATGCCCCAAAGGCACCGTCATTGACCGCCACGGCAACGCTCTGACCGATTCTGCCTCCATCCTCAAGGCTCTGACTTCCGGCGACGCTGCTCTGACTCCTCTGGGCGGCATCGGCGAAGAGCTGGCCGGCTACAAGGGCTACGGCTACGCTGTGGTGGTGGAAGTTCTGTCCGCCGCTCTGCAGGCCGGCTCCTTCCTCACCGACCTGACCGACAAGGACAAGGACGGCAACAAGAAGCCCTATCATCTGGGCCACTTCTTCATCGCCATCGATCCCGAGTTCTTCCTCGGACTGGAAACCTTCAAGAAGACTGCCGGCGACATCATGCGCGCCCTGCGGAATTCTCAGAAGGCTCCCGGCGAGGAGCGCATCTACACTGCCGGCGAGAAAGAATACCTCACCTGGCTGGAGCGGAAGGACAAGGGTCTGCCCGTCAGCAAGGGCGTGCAGCCTGAGCTGATTGCTGTCCGCGACGAGCTGAAGCTGCATCAGTTTGTCTTCCCCTTCGAAAACAAATAAGTCATTTCTCCCAACGATTCTGTGTGTAACCAAAAAGCAGTCCGACGGTTTCTAGCCGTCGGACTGCTTTGTATGTTACACGAACACAGCTTTCCCTTACAGCATGCTGGAAAGGCACACTGCGTGTGGAGGCGCGACGCGGTTATTGGGACCGCAGGCTGAGAATTTTATTCCAAACCTTTTCGTTGACGGGAATGCCCAGCTCGGTGTTTTCTTTCCGGATTCGCAGCATGTTTTGCCCGGGATAGCGGACGGTTTCTCCCGGGGCGGGAGTGGCGTTGAGCACCATATCCAGAGCCTGGTCGATGATGGCGTCTGCCTGTTCCCGGTCCCCCAACGCAAAGGGGTTGATGACGATAAAGGTCTGGCAGCAAGCCCTTTCGTCCGCGTCTTCCAGGGCCGCCATGGCGGCGGAGGAATTGCCAAAGGAGGATACGCTGGTGATTAAATCCAGCAGCATGGCAATGGCGGAGCCCTTCCACTTGCCCATGGGAATCAGCCGCTGGGTGCGCAGCACCTCGCCCGGGTCACAGGAAAGTTGGCCCTCCTCGTTGTAGCCGGCAGGGTCGGGCATCATGCGGCCTTCCAGTTTGGCAAGCTGCAGCTTTCCGTAGGAATACTGGGAAAAGGAAGTGTCGGCAATGACGTGTTCTCCGTTGCCGCGGGGAACCGCCAACACCAGGGGGTTGTTGCCGACGCAGGGCTCCATGGTGCCCCAGGCGCACATGTTGGCTTTGGCGTTGGTAAACAAAATGCCCAGCATCCCCGCCTCCGCCACCAGGATGCCGTAGGTGCCGCCCCGCAGCCAGTGGTTGGTGTTGCGGATGGAAACGCAGGCAATGCCGTGGGTTTTGGCAAGCTCGATGGCCCGTTGAGTGCAGATGCGGGCGTTGACAATGCCAAATCCGGCGCGGCCGTCCCAAATTTCGTATCCCCCAAGGCCGGAAACCCGGCAGGCGGTTTCGTTGGGCAGTACGCTGCCCAGCTCGATGCTGTGAATCAGCGCCATAAAGCGGTTGATGCCGTGGGTGTAAACGCCGTCCAGGGAGTTTTGGGCCAAAACGCGGGCGACCTCCTCGGCGTGGGGCTCGGGGGTATTGTGTCTGGTCATCAAAATATCCTTCAGGGTGGCCTTTACTTCTTCAAATGGAATCCTCAAGTTCACACCTCCAAGCTCTGATGTTATCATCAGAATATCATTAAATTAGTGTTTGTCAAGCGCTCTTCTGATTATGCACAAAGACAAAGCCTGCTCTCAGTGAGAACGGGCTGTATTTTTTACTGAGGTTCCCGCAGCTCCACCTGGTAGGCGACGCCGTTGATGGTAAGGGTTTGGAGGATCACCGGAGAGCCGGCCGGCGGCGAGGGGGAAGGAGAAGGAGCCGGAGAAGCGGGGAAAGTGGCGGCCGGAGGAGCCGGGGCCTCCGTCGCCGGGACGCAGTTTTGCTTTAGAGCCTTCATCCGCTCAGTTTCCGCAAACAGAATCCAATCAATCTTTGATAAATTTCAAAATTGGAGGAAATGTTGCCAAAAGGTATATTCTCATGCGATGGAAGAACAATGTTTACTGAGACCATAGAGAAAGGGGAAGCAGGATGAAATCTAATCAAACCAAAAACACCGTCAACCCCACCGAGGGTTCCAAACTGAAAAAGGAAACCGAGCAGAACCTTCGAAAGGATGCGCAGGATTTGGAAGGGTCCTTTCAGCCCCACAATATCCAAAAGGAAGCACTGGGACCCAATACCAGACGCTGATATGCGAAACCCTCAGGAATTCTTTGACGAAATGGAACGGCACCTGCTGGAGGACGAGGCTCCGTCCCAATATCTTTCGTCCATTGCGGATTCGCCGGAGCTGGAGCAGTATCCCTTTCGCCTTCTCAAGGAGATGCAGAACACCCGGCAGTCTCCCAAGCACCACCCCGAGGGAAACGTCTGGAACCACACCCTGTTGGTGGTGGACCAGGCGGCAAAGCGAAAACAGGAAAGCGCCAATCCCCGGGTCTTTCTATGGGCCGCCATGCTTCACGATATCGGCAAGCCTTCCACCACCCGAACCCGGAAGGGGAAAATCACCGCCTACAATCACGACAAGGTGGGGGCTAAGCTGGCGGAGGAGTATTTAAGCTATCTGCGTCAGGAACCGTCCTTTATCACGGCGGTGTGCCATCTGATCCGCTATCACATGCACCTGTTATATGTGGTGAATGGTTTGCCCTTTGCCGACATCGACGCCATGATGAAGGACACCGACATCGGCGAAGTGGCTTTGCTGGGCCTCTGCGACCGCTTAGGGCGGGCCGGGGCAGACCAGCGAGCCGAAGAAGAGGATATCCAAAGGTTTTTGGAAATATGTTACCGTCAAAACAATTTGGGAGGAAGCTATGGAACTGAGTAACAATTTTATTGGAATCGGCAAAAACCCCAATGGGCCGGACCTTCCTTTGGGGCTTGGCATGGAGCTGGCCCAGAACCCCAAGGCCATGAACGCCTTTGGAACCATGACCAATGAACAAAAGGCGGCCTTGATCAGCCACATCCAGGGAGCTACCACGGGGGAAGAAGCGAAACAGCGGATTGCGGAGGCAATCCACAAGCTCAACAACAACCAAACCCAGTTTTAAAAAAGGCGCTGGAATCATTCCAGCGCCTTTCTCGTCAACTTTCGCCAAAAACTTATGTAAAGAGTTTTACCTTTACATATCAAAACCGCGTCGCGTGGAAAGAAAAATGCCCCCGGCGAGGACTTCTCCCGGTTGCCGGAGAATCCCCGGGCGGGAGCCCAAGGTTATTTGTGGCAGATGGAAACGGCCTTTCGGGCCACTTCGTGGAGCATTTGGTAAAACAGCTCTTTTTCCATCAGGGACATATCCGACGTCACGTCTTTGGACCAGCCCAGCATCACTTCCTGTATTTTCGGAATCAGCTTGTAGGCTTTTGGGGTAAGGGAAACGGTGTAGGACCTAACGTCCAGGTTGTTGACCTGTTTTTCGATCAGCCCGTCGCTTTCCATGCGGGCCAGCAGCTTGGCGACGGTGCTTTTATCCATTTCCAGGTTTCGGCACAGGTCCGCCTGGGTCATGGTGTCGTGGTGATACAGGTGCAGCAGCAGCCTTGCCATGCCGTGGGAAAGCCCGATTTTCCGAAGCCGTACATTCAGCTCCACATTCATTTTCCGGTGCAGCAGAGAAATCGTCGTCGAAAGATTCATGTTTCATCCCCTTGCATGCATATTTTTCCCAGCTTATCCATCCTCCAAGAAAGGGCCGTTACTTATTGGTCCAGCCCTTGAACAAGTCGTATTTGCCCTTGACCCGGAGCCGGTTTAAAGCCCGCTCCATCTGGGCTTGCGCCATGCGGTATTCCCGTCTGGATTTGCTCCGCATCAGCGCCTCTCTGGCGGCTTCGGCGGCCCGTTTGGCGCGGATGGCGTCGATATCCTCCGCCCGCTCCGCCGAGTCCACAAGGACCAGGACGGTGTTGTTTTCCGCCTTCACCACGCCGTGGGAAACCACCGCCACCTGGTTTGGCTGCCCCGGCGGACGATAAAGCAAAGTCCCCGGGACGACAGCCAGAATCATGTTGGAGTGATGGGGCAAAAATCCGTATTTCCCGTCCAGCGAAGGAACCACCAGGGACTCGCAGGGCCCTTGGTAAAAGGGCTTGTCGGTGGCTAAAATGGTTAAATCAAAGGTACTCATGGCCGCTCATCCCAACTTCTTTGCTTTTTCCACCACATCGTCAACGGTACCCACGTTGAAAAATGCGGCTTCGGGGTAAGAATCCATCTCGCCGCCGATGATGGCTTGGCAGCCTTTCAAGGTTTCCCGCAGCGGCACGTAAACGCCGGGAACGCCGGTGAAGCGCTCCGCCACATGAAGGGGCTGGGACAAAAACCGCTGGATTCTTCTGGCGCGGGTGACCACCTGCCGGTCCTCGTCGCCCAATTCGTCAATGCCCAGAATGGTGATGATATCCTGCAGCTCGTTGTATTTTTGCAGGATTTCCTGGACTTTTCTTGCCACGTCGCAGTGTTCCTTTCCCACAATATCCGGCTCCAGAATGCGGGAAGTGGATTCGAGGGGGGCCACCGCCGGGTAAATGCCCTGTTCGGCCACCTTGCGGCTGAGCACCGTGGTGGCGTCCAGATGAGTAAAGGTGGTGGCGGGCGCCGGGTCGGTCAGGTCGTCGGCGGGGACATACACCGCCTGCACTGAGGTGATGGACCCCTGCTGCGTCGAGGTGATGCGCTCCTGCAAAGCGCCCATTTCCTCCGCCAGAGTAGGCTGGTAGCCGACGGCGGAGGGCATGCGGCCCATCAGGGTGGAAACCTCGCTGCCCGCCTGGACGAAACGGTAAATGTTGTCGATGAACAGCAGGACGTCTTTGTGTTCCCGGTCCCGGAAATACTCGGCCATGGTCAGCCCCGAAAGGGCGACCCGCATGCGGACGCCGGGGGCCTCGTTCATCTGGCCGAACACCAGGGCGGTTTTCTCCAACACGCCACTTTCCTGCATTTCCCTCCAAAGGTCGTTGCCCTCGCGGCTGCGCTCTCCCACGCCCACAAAGATGGAATAGCCGCCGTGCTGCATGGCCACGTTGTGAATCAGTTCCTGAATCAGCACCGTCTTGCCGACGCCGGCGCCTCCGAACAGGCCGATTTTGCCTCCCTTGGGATAGGGCTCCAGCAGGTCGATGACTTTGATGCCGGTTTCCAGAATTTCCGACGTCAGGCGCTGGCTTTGAAAGGTGGGCGGTTTGCGATGAATTTCCCATCTTTCTTCCTCCGCCGGAATAGGGGAGCCGCCGTCGATGGGTTCCCCCAGCACGTTGAAAACCCGCCCCAGGGAGCATTTTCCCACCGGGACGCGAATGCCGCTGCCGGTGGCCACCACGTCCATATTTCGGGCAAGGTCTTTGCTTTCCGCCAGCATAATGCAGCGGACGGTGTTCTGCCCGATATGCTGCGCCACTTCCATAACCCGGGTGTTTCCGTTGACTTGGACGGTGAGAGCTTCTTTGATTTTAGGCAAATGCCCGCTTTCAAACTCCACATCAATAACCGAACCGGATATTTGCACAATTTTCCCTATATTCAAGGTTGAAGCATCTCCCTTTATCTTTTTTGGGCTTTTGCGCCGGATATGACTTCGGTGATTTCTTCCGTAATGGTTTCTTGGCGCAACAGGTTGTATTGAATGGTCAGGTACTCGATGATTTTTTCGGCGTTTTTGTTGGCTAGGCTCATGGCTGTCATACGGGCGCTTTGTTCGCTGCAAAAGCTGTCGATGAGGGCGCTGTAAATAAATCCGGAAAGCCAGATTTTTACCACGCTTTTCACCACAGCCTCGACAGATGGGTAAAACTCAAACGGAGTGGAAACTTCCGGTTCCTCTTTGTTGGAATAGGACGGGGTGTTGACGCGGTGAAAGGGGAGAAGCCGGGTGGATTTCGCCTTGGTGGTCAGTCCCGTCGTCAGGTCGCTGTAAACCACAAAAATTCGGTCCAGCACCTTTTTGTCGTACAAATC
>JAKPGH010000313.1 GCA_029550985.1 Bacillota bacterium | reverse complement strand
AGGGCCGCGACGACACCCTGTTTGCTTTGGTGGACGGCCGCGTTTGCTTTGAGCGGATGGGCCGCGACAAGAAAAAGGTCAGCATCTATCCTGTTCAGTAAACCGCAACTTTTATTCGGGCTATGCGCCCTGAGTCGATAGGGGGACTCAGGGCGTTGCTGTATTTCCCCCAAAATCAGAAGAAAGAATTATGAAAAGAGTTTGGCATGCCATAGCTGAATTTTGGCGCACCACCGACCGGTGGCTGCTGCTGTTCTGGCTGTTTGCCTCTGGAATTTCCATGGTGTTTTTGCTGGGCATTTACCAGGCGGGGATGATGAGCTTCAGCAAGCTGGCGTCCCAGGGAATCGCCATCTTCCTGGGGCTGGTGGCCGCTCTCATTCTGGCCAACATCGACTACAACACCCTGCTGAAGCTCTGGAAGCTTTACATGCCCTGTTGCCTGCTGTTGGTGCTCCTCACCTTTACCGCCCTGGGCGTGGAAGAAGGGGGAAACCGGGCGTGGCTGGCGATTCGTCTGGCGGGGCGCAGCTTTTCGCTGCAGCCTTCGGAGTTTTTGAAGATTTCCTTCATCACCACCTTTGCCCTTCACCTCAACAAAGTGGGGGAGCATCTCAACCAGCCGTTCCATGTGCTGCTGCTCTGCCTTCACGGCGGAGCCCATGTGCTGCTCATTCATCTGCAGGATAGCGGCACCGCCATTATTTTTCTCGTCATCTTTACGGCCATGATTTTCTTTGCCGGCCTTGCCTGGAAATACATTGCTGCCGCAGCGGTGGCGGCAATGGCGGGGCTGCCGATTCTGTGGTTTTTCATCATGACCGATAATCAGAAGATGCGTTTTCTGGTGCTGTTCAACCCCGAGTTGGACCCCGACACCATCTTTCAGCAGGTGCGCAGCGCCGCCGCTCTTTCCACCGGAGGCATGCAGGGAACCGGGATTTTTTCCGGCAACCATGTGTCGGTGCCAAAAGTGTACAACGACTTTATTTTTGCTTTTATCGGGGAGTCGGGCGGCTTTATGGCCTGCATAGGAATCATTGCCCTGCTCATGGCCATTGCCTTTAAGATTCTTTACGACTCCAGCACCGCCAAGGACAATGTGGGAAGACTCATTTGCGTGGGAGTGTTCGCCATGCTCATCGGCCAGACCTTTATCAATTTGGGCATGTGCATCGGCCTTCTGCCGGTGATTGGCGTCACCCTGCCCCTGTTTTCGGCGGGGGGGTCTTCGGTGCTCGCCCTGTATTGCGGGTTGGGGCTGGTGCTCAGCGTCTACAAGCATTCCCACACAGGGTTGTTTTCCAAAGGGGAAGAATACAAATAACAAAAGCTTCCGGCTTTCAGTCGGAAGCTTTTCTTTGCAATAGGGAGCACCACCTTAGCAGAAAAGCGTGCCGCCAAAGCAGCGGCACGCCGTATGATGGAACACCATCAGGGGGATGGGCGGATTTCCCCTATCTTTTTTTGATACCGGATATCCTTGCCGGCAAAGCGGAGCACCTTGTAGGCGCAAACCAGGCGGGAGAGCATCCGCTGGGAGTAGCGGGCCTCGATTTCGGCAAGCTCCAGGTTGGTGCTGATGATGGTGGGGCGCTCCTCCACCAGCCGGGAGTTGAGGATGTTGAAGAGGGTGGCCACCGTAAACTGGCTGACGAATTCGGAGCCCAGGTCGTCTAGCACCAGCAGGTCGCAGTCCAAATAGGTGGTCAAAGTTTCCTGATACTGCTCTTTGGAGGTATCGCGGGCAAACTTTTCCGCTTCCAGCATGTCCATCATCCGCTGCACCGAGGTGTAAACCACGCCGTAACCCGCCTGGGTGATGCAGGAGGCCATGGCCACCGAAAGGTGGGTTTTGCCTAGGCCGGTTTTTCCAATCAGCAGCAGGCTTTCGCTGTTGGGGGAAAAGGTTTCGGTCCAGCGAAGGCAGGTGCTCAGCACATCCCGCATCCGCGCACGGGGGCTGATGCCCGTCTCGTCGGGGGTGTCGGGGTAATACTCCAGGGAAAAGCTTTCAAAGGTGCTGTTGCCCACCGGCGAAACCCGGCTGAGCTGGGCCGCCGCCTCCTGCCGAAGGAGAGCTTTCATGCACTGGCACATGGTCTGCTCCACATAGCCGGTGTCCTTGCATTTGGGGCAGAAGTGGCGCAGGGTCAAGTAGTCGGGGGGATAGCCGTGCTCCACCAGCAGGGCGGTCCGCTCCTGCTGGACGGCCAGATTCATTTCGGCCAGCTCCTGTATTTTTTTCTCCACGTCCGGGGCGCCGGCCACCACAATGCGGGTGATTTGTGCCGCCTGCTGAGCCATCAACCGCTCCAGCTCCGCAATGCGGGGGATTTTTTGGTGAATTTCCTCCCGGTGGCGGGAGGCTTGCTCCCGGGCGGCTTGCTTTCTGCTGTCCAGAATCTCCCAAACCCGCTGATAAATTTGCTTTGAATATCCCATAGGCTACTCCTTGGTACCGTATGTAAGGCGCTCCAGCTCCTCCATGTCATAGGAGGCCGCCGATTTGGCGGGAGCGGGCGGGTTGTTTTCCCGCTTCCATTTGCCTGCGTTTTGCAGTATCTCTTCCCGAGCCTGCTTGACGGTGGTAATGCCCTTGGACCGCCAGTTTTGCAGGATGCCGTTGATGTAGGCGAAGCTCAGCTTTCCCTTTTGCTCGATGGTCCGCTCGTAGGCAAGGCTGATGAGCTCCATGGAGCAGTTCATCTCCTCGGTCCAGACGCGGATATATTCCCGCTCGCTGCTCACCAGGGCCCGGTCGTATATTCCCATCATCCGGCGAATCTGCTCCTCCGCGCTTTGGCGGCGGGTGGCCCTGAGAATTTCGTTTTCCGCCTTTTCATGGGTGTCGATGCCGGCTTCCATCCAGCTGGCCGCCACCTTCTCCACATACCGCATGTTGTCTTTCCCCATGGAGACGCAGTACTGCAGCAGCATCAGGATAAGGTCCGGCTTCATGCCGTAGTAGCTGTACAGAGCCACAATGGTGTCGGTGGAGACGGGGGTGAGGGGCTTGCCCAGCACGCCCTGGGCCTCCTGCAGGAGATAGGCGATGTTCTGGTCCTGCTTGCCCATCTCATTGATTTCCCGAGTGGTGAGCCGCCTGCGCTCCATCCGCATCACCGGTTTGGAGGAAGATTGCTCTTCCGGCTGGTCCTCTTCCTCGGTGTAGGAGAGGACTGGGGCGGGCGCCGACGTGCGGGCGGCTGCGGAGGGTTGGGAAGCGTCACTTTCCTGTGTCTGGCGAAGGACGCCCAGATGGACCCAGTAGTTGATGGCATCCTGCACGTCGGCCTGGGGCAGGTTGAGAAAAGAGGCAATTTCCCCAAGGTCGGCGTCGCCGCCGCGGCGCAGCAACAGCAGCAGCACCTTAAGAGCGGCGCCGCCGCACAACTTGAGGTGTTGGTCCACAATGAAGCTGGGAACAGCAAAGGCGCTGCTCCAGAGAGGGCCGTCAACATAATAGGGCATGTCAAGGCTTCCTTTCCAAAGGAAAGATTGTGATACCCACGGTATCACCGCATGACAGAGAAAGAAGGTAGGCCGAAGCAGAATACCCAACCTACCCATCTCTGCCGCTATCCATTGTCCATATTATATATCATATCCCTCCCCCTTGGAAAGGGGCAAAAATTGCGGCGCCACCCTCCAACCTTTGGAAGGTGACCGAAAGAACGGCCGGCATGGAGCACCTGCTCGAAGAAAAGAGCATGGCAGAATATGCTATTTTGTGCTATAATATAAACTCAATGCTCTCAAAGCGGGACAAGCTTTCGCCTTAGGTTCTTTGGGCAGGTGGACAGCATGCTTTGCCTTCCGACATCAAACAGAAATGAAGTGATGACATGACCGCGCTTTTGCGACGGTTTTTCTCCACCGAATCCATGACATCCCACTCGCAAAGGCTGGGAGAGGTTCCGGGCACCTATGAGGCCTACCGCACCGCCCTGCAGATTGCTCTTCCCTCCATGTCCGAAGCTTTTCTGGTTTCTTTGATTTCGATGGTGGATACCATCATGGTCAGCACGGTGGGCACCGAAGCCATTGCGGCGGTGGCCCTGTGCACCCAACCCCGGTTTGCGATTATTACCCCCGTTCTGGCCCTCAACGTGGCAGTTACCTCCATTGTGGCCCGGCGCAAGGGAGAGGGCAATGCCACTTCCGCCGGGCACTGCCTGCGGCAGGGAATCGTCCTTAGTTTCATCATTTCCTTCGCAATATCTGCACTGGCCATGTACTTCCGCCGGGAAATTCTGTGGTTTATGGGGGCCCAGGCCGACACCATCGAGCCCGCTACCCGGTATCTGGAGTATATTCTGGTGGGCATTCCCCCCTTCTGCGTTTCCGCCACCATCTGCGCGGCCCAACGGGGAGCGGGCAACACCAGAATTGCCATGCGGGTCAATGTGGTGGCAAACCTGGTGAATATTGTCTTCAACTACCTGCTCATTGGCGGAAATTTTGGTTTCCCCCGATGGGAAACCAAAGGAGCGGCCATTGCCACCACCATTGGCTGGGTTGTGGGGTTCATCCTAGCCCTGTTCAGCGTAGCTCGTCGGGACAGCTTTCTCACCATTCGCTCCAAAGAAGGCTGGCGCCTGGAAAAACAGACGTTGCTGCCGATGTATCAGGTGGCCTCCGGCGCCTTTGTGGAGCAAGCGTTTATGCGAATCGGCATCATCACCTACAGCAAACTGGTGGCGGGCCTTGGCACTGTGATGCTGGCGGCCAACACCATTGGAATGAACATTGTATCCATGAGCTTTTCCATCGGGGACGGCCTTGGCGTCTGCGCCTCTTCCCTGGTGGGGCAGAACCTGGGGAAAAAGCGTCCGGACCTTGCGGAGATGTACGGGAAGGTGTGCAGCCGCATTGCGGCGGTGCTCTGCTCGATTATTTTCCTGATTTTCGTGCTCCGCGGCCGCTGGATTTTCTCCCTGTTTTCCAACGACCCCGCCATTGTGCAGGTCAGCGAAGCCATTATGGTCATCATCAGCATCACCACCATGGGCCAGGCCATTCAGCTGGTGTACATGGGCTCCCTGCGGGGCGCCGGAGACACCCGCTACACCGCCGTGGTATCCATGGTCTGTCTGATGATTTTGCGCCCCGGCCTTGCATGGCTTCTGACCTACCCTGCAAAGATGGGGCTGATTGGCGCCTGGCTGGGATTTTTAGCCGACCAGTACATGCGCCTGCTGCTGACCTATCTCCGCTTTAAGGGCGGCAAA
>JAKPGH010000107.1 GCA_029550985.1 Bacillota bacterium | reverse complement strand
TACAAAAGTGGACGGCAAAAGAAAGACAAAGTGGATTCCCACCGGATTGCCGGTAGAGGGAACCAGCGAAAGAAAAGCCAAAAAAGCCTTTGACCAAATCCGTTTGGAATATGAACGGGAGCAGGAGGAAAAGGAGCGTCGAGCAGCGGAAGAACGGGCCAGGGAACTGATTGAAGGAAAAAGGAACCCTCAGGCGGATGTTCTCTTTATGGATTACCTTCAAAAATGGTTGATTCAAGCAAAACCCACCATATCTAAGACCACGTTTAAAGGCTACCGCACCATGCTGGACAGCCGAATCAGCCGGTACTTTAAAGAACTGAATATTACCTTAGCGGAAGTTACGCCGCAGCATATTCAGGATTTTCATCAATCCATTTTTGATGAAGGGTATACGGCAAATACGGTAATTCACTATCATGCGGTGCTTCGCAGGGCGCTGCAGAACGCTGTGAAAAAGGGAATTATCAGCAGTAATCCTGCTGACAGGGTGGACAGGCCGAAAAAGAATGTGTATCAGGCACAGTTTTATTCGGCGGAGGAAATGATGGCGCTGTTCGATGCGGTATCAGATGATCCTTTGGAAGTCTGTGTAAAACTGGCCGCCTACTATGGGCTACGGAGAAGTGAAGTCCTTGGTCTGAAATGGGATGCGATCAACCTTGAACAAAAGACCATCTCCATCAAGCACAAGGTCATTGAGGACACGGTCGATGGCAAGGCGGTGGCTGTCGGCGAGGATGTGCTCAAAACAAAATCCAGCTTCCGCACCCTTCCGCTGCTGCCATCCGTTGAAAAAATTCTGTGGGCGGAAAAAGAGAAGCAGGAAATGTACCGCAGAATGTTCAAGCGTTCTTACTGCCGGGACTATCTGGATTATATCTGCGTCGACCAAACCGGAAAGCTGATGCGTCCCAACTATGTAACGGAGCATTTTAGCTGGATACTCGAAAAAAACAACCTGAAGAAAATCAGGTTCCACGATTTAAGGCATTCATGCGCCAGCTTACTGCTCGCAAACGGGATATCCATGAAGCAAATCCAGATATGGCTTGGGCACAGCACGTTCTCGACCACGGCGGATATTTACTCGCATCTTGACTTCCATGCGCAGATCGAATCCGGGCTTGTCATGGATGGCATGTTTGAAAAATCCAAGCGGGAAGAACCTATCGGACTTGAAATGGCTGAGTGATTTTCTACGGACTGCTGAGTCGAAACACGGCAAAGCCTTGTAAAATAAGGATTTTATAAGCATCCGTTTTCTACAAAAGCAGAAAAAATGCCCTCGAAAGAGGGCGTAGAAAAGAACCAAAAAAGGAAGAGCCTGTTGCGGGCATTGACCGCAAACAGGCTCATGGCGGAGGCGGTGAGATTCGAACTCACGTGCCGATTGCTCGACAACCTGATTTCGAGTCAGGCTCGTTATGACCACTTCGATACGCCTCCATATTCTATTTTAATACACCGAGCCTTTCGAAAAAGTCAAGGCAAAGTGTAGAAAAACCGTAGAAATCGGTAAAAAGCTAAATTTTCAAAATCCCGCAAACCCGCGGAAACTCAAGGGTTTCCCGCATTTTCAAAGCAACTGACCGAGTGGATTTCGAGTGCGCCCCGTTATGACCACTTCGATACGTCTCCGCATATGAAACGGGAAGAAAGTCCAACACTCTTCCCAGTTTTTATAGTTTAGCAGAAACAGCCCTTTTCGTCAACTCCATCCTCCAAGTAGGACCAGATGCCAACTTGCAAGCGTCAAAGCTATTTCGACCTAATTAGCAAAAAAATATCGAATTGTCGATAAAATTACCAAATATACCATATCAAAGCAACTAAATTGTATTTAGGGGAAAAATATGTTATAATCTGTAGCCAATGTATCAGATGTGAAAATAGCGTTCCATACGCTCTAAACGCTAACCTTAATAAGAAGAAATCGCAAGGAGGCGACATGGTGGAAAAAGGCAATTCAATGCCAGTCATAGGAAACGGTTCGGGCGCCAACAGCAGAAAAGGCATTGACTTTGCCGATATGTGGCACATGATGCCCCTTGCCTGCATCCTTGTGGATGAAACGTTACATGTGACGGACTGCAACCAGGAAGCCCTGCGGTTGTGGGGTTGTTCCAGCAGAGAAGCATACCGCCGCCACTACATAAGTTTCATACCGGATGTTCAGCCGGACGGAACCAACAGCATTCAAAAGATGCGGATGTTTTTGGAAAAAGCATTGGCGACAGGTTCCGCTTCCGGTGAATTTTCTTATCGGCTTCTTGGCGGCGAAAGGCTGCCTGCCCAGCTGACGGCTGCTCGGCTTTTCCGCCAAGAGCAAACCTGTCTTGCCGTGTTTATCCAGGACCTGCGGCCAAAGAGGAAAACGGAAGAAATCAACCGGCTGTTGGAGATGTTTCACACCATAGCCCAGGACTTGCTCCATGCCGATGACGCCTTTGATGGGGCTCTCACCGGCGCTCTCGCAACCCTAGGGCGCGCGGTGAGCGCCGACCGGGTGACCCTTTGGAAAAGCTTTGAAAAACACGGCAAACGATGCAGCCGTATGATTTATCAATGGTCAAAGAGTCCCCCGCCGCGCAACAGCGAGGATACAGGGCTTACGTTGGAGTACGACCAGACCCCGCACTGGAAAGGTCGGATGTTGGCGGGACAAGTCCTCAACGGCCCGGTGGCCAGCCTGCCGGCTGAAGAGCGGACGCTCTTGGCCAGGCGACAGGTGCTATCGGTGCTGGCCATCCCCCTTTCCGAAAAGAGCTTTAAAGGATTTATCCAATTGGACGATGTACATAGAGTACGCACTTTCTCGGAGATGGAGGTGCGGGCGCTGGTGTCGGGGGGACGGTTGATTGCCTCCGCCATTGCTCACAACGAGAGCGCCGAAATGCTCCGCAAGGCCAGGGACGCCGCTTTGGTTGCCACCCATGAAAAGAGCGAGTTTTTGTCCCGGATGAGCCACGAAATGCGCACCCCTCTCAACACCATCATCGGACTGAGCACCATTGCCAGACGGACCAACGATTTGGACAAGCTCAAGGAATGCTTCCAAAGCATGGACGCCGCCTGCCGGCAGCTTTTGAATATTATCAATGTGGTGCTGGACATCGGCAAAATTGAAAACGGCAAGTTCGAACTGTCGGTCAACGAAATTGACCTGGAAAAAGTGCTGGAAAACGCCATCGCCGTGATGGGGGTCCGGATGGAGCAAAAGCGTCAGGAGCTGCATCTGGAGTTGGAGGACATCTTCACCCACAGGTTGAAAAACGACGAGTTTCGCCTCACCCAGGTGGTGCTCAATCTGCTCGCCAACGCCAGCAAATTTACTCAGGAGCACGGCTCCGTTACGTTGAGGGTATTTGACCCCACCCCCCAAAAGGACCGGTCCCGCCTGCGCTTTGAGGTGGAGGACAACGGCATCGGCATCGCCCCGGAGCAGCAGGGCAGCCTGTTCCAGGCCTTTCAGCAGGCGGACGGTGGAAAAGCCCAAAGGGAGGAAGGCTCCGGCTT
Source organism: Bacillota bacterium (assembly GCA_029550985.1). Lineage (GTDB taxonomy): Bacteria > Bacillota > Clostridia > Oscillospirales > Ruminococcaceae > WRAV01. Next base: position 7,916 of record JAKPGH010000107.1, on the reverse strand, counting down.
GGGACTTGCCATCTGCAGGCAAATTGTCGACCTCATGGGCGGGAATATCTGGGTGCGAAGCGCATTGGATAAAGGCTCCTGCTTTTCCTTTGAAATTCCAGCCCAGTGGGGCGAGCCGTTGAACAAATCGAAGCCCTCCGTCGCCCAGCTGATGCGGGTGCTGGTGGTGGCTTCTCCGGACGGCCACGGCAAGCATCTGGAACGGGTGCTCAAAGAGTTCGGCGTGGAATACTGCCTTGCCTCCGATGCCAGCGAGGCCTGCCGGCGGGTCCAGGAGGGGTTGGAACGGCAAAAGCCCTACAATCTTCTCTTGCTGGACTGGGATATGGCCAATCTCAAAAGCTTTGAAACGGCGGAACAATTCCGCTCCCAGTTTTGCAACAGTCAAGTGATTCTCATGACTTATCCCTGGAAGTTCTCCCAGCTGGAGCAGGAGGCCCGGCAGTACGGCATCACCAAATGCCTGTCCAAGCCGGTGCTTCCCTCCATCCTGTTTGGCGCCATGACGGAACTGGTAAAACCGGATGCGGGGGCCAAACGGGAAGCGCCCGACAACTCCTATGATTGGAGCGATAAGCACATCCTCATTGTGGAGGATATCAAAATCAACCGGGAGATTGTGGTGGCCCTGTTGGAGGATACGGGCGTCCGGATGGACTGTGTGGCGGACGGGCAGCAGGCGGTAGAGCTTGTCTGTGGCGGATACCGCTATGACTTGATTTTGATGGATGTGCAGATGCCAAAGGTGGACGGACTGTCAGCTACTCGGCTGATTCGTTCCCACCCGGCCGGCAAGGATGTGCCCATCATCGCGATGACGGCCAACGCCTTTCGGGAAGACGTGGAGGAGTGCCTGAAAGCGGGGATGAACGACCATCTGGCCAAACCGGTCAATTTGGAGCCGTTGCTGGAGAAACTGGCACGGTATCTGGGAAAAGGAAGTGGCACGGAAAAATCAGTTGTGATCAATGCGGGTATATAAAACAAATCGGAAAATCTCGTTGGAGTGGAGACCAAATATGAAACTAACCAATGGTATCAAAAAGCGTGTAAAAGTCAACAACAAGGAAAAAACAGTCAAAACCAACCATTCTAAATGGAATTTCATAAACAACTACAGGCTTTGGAAGCAGCGCATGAATACCAAATTGGCAATTCTTGTTCCATCCCTGATTGCGCTGGTCACAGGTGTTTCGGTGGTGGTTGTCTTTGTCAGCAACCTTTCTTCCCAAGCGGCTTACAACCTGACCGAAGACCTTGTCTCGGCGACGGTGCAGGAGTACGTCAACGAGTTTAAAGCCATTGCCAGCGAAACCTATGGCGCCATGACTGCGGTGGCGCCGGTGGTGGACAGCATTGCTCAAACTTCCAAAGAGCCGCGAGAGGATATTTTGCAGGTGCTGGTGGGGGTGCTTTCCAACAACGATTCCATGCTGGCTGCCTGGAGCGTATGGGAGCCGGACGTGTTGGACGGCAGAGACCGCCAATACGCCAACACCAGAAACCACGACTCCACCGGCCGGTATATCCCCTACGTCATCAAGAAGGGAAAGCTGTTGACCTACAGTAAGGTGGAGGGCTACGACCAACCTGGCAATGAGTTTTACAATTTGCCCAAATCCACCAAAAAGCCCTGCATCACCAATCCCTATTTCTACAATGTGGATGGGGAGAACATGTTGATATACTCCATCTCCGTCCCCATCATCCGGGACGGTAAGTTCGTCGGGGTGGTGGGCGCCGACGTCAAAATGGAAAACATTCAGGAGAAAATGAGCACGAGCAGGATTTTGGACGACGGCTATATTTTCACCTTTTCCCCCAATGGTAAGATTGCCAGCCACCGTGACAGCGATAAGTTGCTGGACTACTATGGCGACACCTGGATGGCGCTCATGAGCGACCAACTGGAAAACCTGTTCCTGAACGGCGGAGAAATTTCCGCGCAGATGTATTCCGACATCATCGGCACCGAGGTGCAGTTCCTGGCCCGCGGCGTCATGATTGGAGACACCGGCCGCTACTGGGCGGTCTGCGGCGTGGTGCCGGTCAGCAATATTAAGGAATCTTCCGTGCTGTTAACCGCCGTTACCGTTCTCCTTGGCGTTACATTAATTGTCGTAATAAGTTTGATTATCATCGGCAATCTCCGCAAACGCCTCAAGGACCTCCCCATCATTACCAGTGTTGCCGAAGCCCTGGCGGTGGGCGACATCGATGCCGTCAATGCCGCCAACCTGGATGTCGGCACTGAAAATACCAAAAACGAGATTGCTCTGCTCAGCCGCACCTTTGCCAGAATGGCGCAGGAAATTCGCCAGCAGGCTAACGAAATGTTGCGGATTGCGCAGGGGGACTATTCCGGTGTCATGCCGGTGCGCTGCGAAAACGACGTGATGAACAAGGCTATCAACCAGCTGCTGGATGCCACCAATGCCACCCTGAGCCAGATTAATGCCGTGTCGGCCCAGGTGTCCATTGGGGCCAAGCAGCTTGCCGACGGCGCGCAAATGCTGGCGTCCGGTTCCACCGAACAGGCGGCCTCCATTCAGGAGCTGTCCAGCGCCATTGGCAAGGTGGCCGAGCAGACCAAGAAAAATGTGGAGATGTCGGCCCGGGCTGCTCGGATTGCCAACGACATGAGAGAGAAGGCGGAGGAAGGCACCCGTCAAATGAACCACATGATGGCCGCCGTGCAGGATATCAGCGCTTCCAGCCACGATATCAGCAAGGTGATTAAAGTCATCGACGACATCGCCTTCCAGACCAATATCCTTGCCCTCAACGCCGCGGTGGAAGCCGCCCGGGCGGGAGCCGCCGGCAAAGGGTTCGCCGTGGGGGCGGACGAGGTGCGCAACCTGGCGGCCAAGAGCGCGGAAGCCGCCAAGAACACCAGCAGCCTGATTGAAAATTCCATTTCCAAGGCGGAGGTCGGCGTCAAAATCGCAAAGGACACCTCCGAAGCGCTGGGCGCCATCATCGCCGAAGTCAACGAGACCACCGAAATCGTCCAGAGCATTGCCGAGGCTTCGGAGCAGCAGTCCGCCGCCATTGAGGAAATCAACGTGGGCATTGAGCAGGTGGCCAATGTGGTGCAGCAGAACAGCGCCACCGCCGAGGAAAGCGCTGCTTCCAGCGAGGAGATGAGCGGACAGGCCGACGTGATGGCGTCGTTGGTGGCCCAGTTCAAACTGAGGAATTCCGCCCCCGCCCCGCAGCCTTGCCAGGAGGCGCTACCTGGCTTAAAGTACCAGGAAGAATCCTCGGATGCTCCCGCATTTCCCAGCGGGTTTGCCTTTAACAAATATTAAGCGCTATGAAAAAAGTCCCCTCCGCGGTTTTGCGGCGGGGACTTTGTCATTGGTGGCATGTAAGCAGGACAATGCTTTACCAACAGCACATGGTCATGAAACCAAATGATTGATGCGGAGAATTTGATGGGTGTGGGCGAATTTTTCGGGGAAAGCCATGCCCTTTTTCCGATTTTGCGTACACCCGCTCATGTGGGGGTTGATGCAAAAGCAGCGATGCTTTTGTTTATAAAGCCATCATGTCCTCCAGCTCCTGCAGACGGTGGGTTTGGGAAGCGTCGGGGTGCTTGCGCCGGTACCGGGCGCGGTAGGTGCCGGGGGACATCCCCGTCTCCCGGCGAAACACCTTGCAGAAGTAATTGGCGCAGGAATATCCCGTCATGCCGGCAATCAGCTCCACATCGTAGTCGCAACTGATGAGAAGCTGACGGGCCGATTCCAACCGCACCTCCTGCAGGTACCGTCCCGGCCCTTTGCCAGTTTCGGCGGAAAAGCGCCGCACCAAATGGCTCTTGCTCACCTCCAGCCGTTGGGCAAGCTCGTCCACGCCGGCAAGGTAGGCGTATTCCTCCTGGATGATTTTAATGGCGCTGCGGACCAGTTCGCTGTAAACGCTGCCTTGCCGGTCTTGCAACCGGTGCAGCTCCATCAACAGGGCATAGCACTCGGAGGAGGCGGTGTACACGTCTTCGGGCAGGCCTTTTTGGGCGTTTTGGTACATCCGGGCCATGGTAAGGCCGATGCCATCCTGCTCCGGCGGAAGTTGCTGAAGGTCCCGCAGCAGGCTGTCCGCCCCGTGGAGCAGAAGGTAAAGGTAGCGGGTGGCTTCGCGGGGAAGCAGCACCCGGGAGCCCCCCAGTACAATGACCTGGTTGGCCCGGTAGTCGGAGCACACTCCCCCCGCCTGCAGCTGCCCCGAGCCGGACAGTATGTAAAGCAGCCCGGTTCCGTCCAAAGTGCTTTCGCCCTCCGCTTTGGCGCAGCCCCATCCGGTGGGGTACACGCCGCAAAAACCCTTCGGCACCGGAAAGGCCGGCAGGACGTTGCCATATTCCAAATCAAAGGTCACAGACATCAATATTTTACCCTTTTATCAATTTTTTGCTATTGAGCACGGTTTAAAATCCTGTTATGATGATATAGAATCATCGGATATAACCTATGATAACATAACAGAGGGTTCATATCAATATATTAACATTGGAGGCTTTGAAATGGCAGGAATTTCGCTTCGGCACATTTACAAGACCTACCCCGGCAACCCACCGGTTACTGCTGTTCACGACTTCAATCTGGAAATTGAAGACAAGGAGTTTATCATCCTGGTAGGCCCTTCCGGCTGCGGTAAATCCACCACCCTGCGGATGATTGCCGGCCTGGAAGAGATTACCCAGGGCGAGCTGTACATAGGGGATCGTCTGGTCAACGATGTGGCTCCCAAGGACAGAGACATCGCCATGGTGTTCCAGAACTACGCTCTGTATCCCCACATGTCCGTTTACAAGAACATGGCCTTTGGCTTGCAGCTGCGCAAGACCCCCAAAGACGTCATTGACAAGAAGGTAAGAGAAGCCGCTAAGATTCTGGATATCGAGCATCTGCTGGACCGCAAGCCCAGAGCTCTTTCCGGCGGTCAGCGCCAGCGTGTGGCGTTGGGCCGCGCCATGGTTCGCGACCCTGCCGCGTTCCTTCTGGACGAGCCTCTGTCCAACCTGGACGCCAAACTGAGAGCCTCGATGCGCGCGGAGATTTCCAAGCTCCACAAGCGGCTGGGCACCACCTTCGTCTACGTCACCCACGACCAGACCGAAGCCATGACCATGGGCGACCGCATCGTGGTTATGAAGGACGGCTTCATCCAACAGGTGGATACTCCTCAAAATCTGTATGATTCCCCCTGCAACGTGTTCGTGGCCGGCTTTATCGGCACTCCCCAGATGAACTTCCTCACCGCCACCGTTCAGAAGAAGGAAAACGGCCAGTTTGTGGCGGTCTTTGGCAACAGCCAGTTCCCCATCCTTCCCGACCGGGCCCATCCCAAGGCCATTGCCCCCTACGAGGGCAAGGAAGTGCTGGTGGGTGTGCGTCCCGAAGCTTTGCGGGAAGAGCCCGTCTTCATGGATCAGCCCACCACCGGCGTCATCGAGGCCGAAGTGGAGCTTGCCGAGCTGATGGGTGCCGAAACCTATCTGTACCTGGTGTGCAACGGGCAGAACATTATTGCCCGCGTTCCCGCCCGCAGCACCGCCAAATCCGGCGATTCCATCAAGATGGCGGTGGACTGCACCAAGATTCACTTCTTTGATAAGGAAACCGAAAAGGTTATCAAAGACTAATTTTTCACTGCAATTCTGTTTGAGATGTTTTGAGAGGGTTTCTACAGGGTTGTTCGGAATTCCCGAGGGAATTCCGAACAACCTTTTTTGCCGTTTGCGCTTTCTTTGGTGGACAAACCGGACATTTTCCCTTTGGCGGATGCATAAGAATGAAATGGAACACCCTGTCCACATCATTCCATTGGAAAGGAAGAGCCGATGATGAAGGGCGCGCTGCTCTTTATTGCCGTATTTGCACTGTTGATGCTGGTGATTCCCATGATTGCCATTGGCTACCCCATCCAGCCCTCGGGGGAGTCGGCGGTGGTTCACACCCCGCAGCCTGCGCTTCTTCTTCCGCAGCCCGCTTTGTCGCAGCCGGCAGCGGAAGAAGAGGACGCCCTGGTGGCGCCGCAAGCCCCTCCCGCCTTTCCGGTGGGAGAGGAGCCGGACACTTCCTCCGTGGTGCTGGGCGTTGCAGAGTTCCGCCTGTTGGATGAAAGCACGGGGGAAGTTCTTACCGTTCCGGTCCGGGATTTTATCCGGGGAGCGGTGGCAGCCGAGATGCCGGCGTCCTTTCACACCGAAGCCCTCAAGGCTCAGGCGGTGGCGGCACACACCTACGCCCTCCACCACCACCGGGTGCAGCAGGAAAACCCCGACCCGGGGTTGAAGGGGGCGGACTTTAAGGTGGACCTTGCCAACCGAAAGGTTTACATCACCGAGGAGATGGCCCGCGAGTTTTACGGAGAACTGGCGGACGAATATTGGGAAAAGGTCTGTGCCGCCGCCGACAGTGTGGCCCACCTGGTGCTGGAATATGAGGGGGAGCCTATCGTGGCGGCCTATCACGCCATCTCTTCCGGTATGACCGAGGACGCCGCCAACGTCTGGGAGGGGGAGAGTGTTCCCTACTTGCGGCCCGCCAGCAGCGAGGGAGACTATCTTGCCCCCGACTACGAAACGGAGAAGGAGTTTTCCTATGCCGAGGTGAAAGACCTGTTGCTGGCAGTCTATCCGGACCTGAATCTTTCGGGTTCTCCGGACACGTGGTTTGGAGCCATGGAGCGCTCCCCTTCCGGCTATGTCACCTCCATTGAGGTGGGGGGACAGGTCCTTCACGGCAAAGACATCCGCACGGCGCTGGATTTGCGCTCCCACAACTTTGACGTTGTCGACACCGGAAACGGCTTTGTCTTTGTGGTCTACGGCTACGGCCACGGGGTGGGGCTTTCCCAGTACGGCGCGGATTTTATGGCACGGCAGGGGGCGACTTTTGAGGAAATTCTCGCAAACTACTACAGCGGGGCAACCCTGGCGGAGGTGGCTCTGCCGGAGTGAATAATGGTGCAACCGAAAGTCCATATGTGAAAGGACTCAATATTTTTAATAGAAATTTCTTAAATTGTTGCACACTACTTGCGCCCGCTGATTTTCCACGCTATACTGGGAATCATAAGATAGATTTAATGATATCGAAAACCAAATCCGGGGATGCCGCGCTGCTGCGGAGCCGAAGGGAACGATCCACCGTATCTAGGCGGGAAAATCCAATCATAGGTTGCCTGGGAGAGCCATTCGACACCCCAGGCAGGCCTGGACAGGAATGGGCGGACAGCCACTGCGGATGAATCTTCAGGTACCAAGACGGAGGCGTGGCACCACGCATCCGTTCTTTTTTGTATATCACCCTTAAAGGAGGCTTTTACATGGAGTTAAAAACGCCCCTGTATCCTCGACATCTGTCGGCTGGGGGCAAGATGGTGACCTTTGCGGGTTACCTGCTGCCGGTACAGTATACCTCCATTATCGCGGAACATCAGGCCGTGCGCACCGCCGCAGGGCTGTTTGATGTTTCCCACATGGGAGAATTTCTCATCGAGGGCCCCTCGGCGCAGGAGGCTCTGGACCGCATTTTGACCAACACGATGGCGGGCCTTGCCGACGGCAGGATTCGCTATTCTCCCATGTGCTATCCCAGCGGCGGCACGGTGGACGATTTGCTGGTCTATCGCCTGTCCTCCCAGCGCTTTTTACTGGTGGTCAACGCCGCCTGCCGGGAAAAGGACTTCCAGCACATGCGGGAGTACCTGGTGGACGGAGCCACCCTGACCGATGTGTCGGACCATTACGCCCAGCTGGCGCTGCAGGGCCCTGCGTCGGAAGAAATTCTAAGCAAGCTGACCGAGCGGCAAAACATACCCTCCAGGTATTACTCCTTTACCGAAAAGGCTTTGGTGGCGGGGAAAAACTGCCTTATTTCCCGCACCGGTTACACCGGCGAGGACGG
>JAKPGH010000271.1 GCA_029550985.1 Bacillota bacterium | reverse complement strand
CCATTCTCAACTATGTGGCCCTGCTGGGCTGGTCCCCCGGCGGAGAGCGGGAAATCTTCTCCCTGCCCGAGCTGGTGGAGGTCTTTGACGTCAAGGGGCTTTCCAAGTCGCCCGCCATCTTCGACATCCTCAAGCTCAACCACATCAACGCCGAGTGGATTCGCTCCCTGCCCCTGGAGGAGTTCCACCGGCTGGCTCTGCCTTGGCTGCGCAAAACCATGAAGCGGGAGGACATCGACACCCTCACCCTCTGCTCTCTGCTGCAGGCCCGGTGCGAGGTGCTTTCCGACCTGCCGCCCAAGGTGGACTTCTTCGACGCGCTGCCCGACTACGACACCCAGCTCTACCTCAATAAAAAGTTTAAGATTGACAAGCCCACCGCGCTTTCCATGCTGCGGCAGGTCAAGCCGGTGCTGGAGTCGGTGGAGGAGTGGACCCAGCAGAACATCCACGAAGCCGTCTTTGCCCTTATCGAAAGACTGGGGGTTAAAAACGGCGCGGTGCTGTGGCCGCTGCGGATTGCCATTTCCGGCAAGGAAGTCACCCCCGGCGGCGGCATCGAACTTGCCTACCTGTTGGGCAAGGCGGACACCCTTGCCCGTGTGGAGGACGGCATCCGCCGGCTGGCAGCGGAAGTGGAATAACTCCATGCGAAAAAGGACCGCCCGAAAGGCGGTCCTTTTTTCCAAATATCGACAACCGACGGAGTTTGCCCACCAAAAACAGCCCGCTCCAAAACAGGGCAGGCTGCTTATGCTCTCTTAAGTTTCAAGCTATCAGCTGCAATTAGAAGCTGTCTTCCTGATTGTCCTCCTGATTAGGGGCGGGGGCTTCTTCCTCTTCGTCGGGAAGGTCGGCGGAGTAATATTCCAAATCGTCGGGATCGTCGAACATAAAGTCGTCGTCATCGTCGTACAGGTAGCTGTTGCGGTTCTTAAAATATGCGGCCAGGGCAATCACCACACCGACGGCGGCTACAAACAGTGCCACACACGACAAGAAGGTACTCTTTTTCATATCCTTTTCCCTTTCTTTTGTATCTGATAAATTCTATCCAAATGACGCCTAATCTCGTCCTATTATACCCATTTTATCGGGAAAGCACAATATCATTTTGACCAAAAAGTGCGAATTCATACTTTTGTTTTAAAAGTCCGGGAGAGCAAAGAAGCTCCAAAAGCCCTGCCGGAGCAGGGGAAAGGGGAATCCTCCCAAATAGAAGTTGACCTTTTAGCTCGGTTGGTTTACAATAAGGATGCGCATTTATGCCAATTCTGTCGCTGTTTTGCGGATGTTATCAGGGAGGAAACGGATATGAAGATTGCCCCTTCGGTACTGGCCTGCGATTTTTCCCGGTTGGGCGAGGAATCTCTGGCCATGGAGGCTGCCGGAGCTGACTTGCTGCACCTGGACGTTATGGACGGCCATTTTGTCCCCAATATTTCCTTCGGCGCGCCGGTGATTAAAAGCCTTCGGCCCCGTCTTTCCATTCCCTTTGACGTACATTTGATGATTTCGGAGCCTCTGCGCTACGCCAGGGATTTTCTCCAGGCGGGGGCCGATTACATCACCTTTCACATCGAGTCGGATTCCCCCGTCGAAAAAACCATTGAAACCATCCGACAGGGAGGCGCCAAGCCGGGTCTGGTGCTGAAACCGGTGACCGAAGCTCAGGCGGTGTTCCCCTATCTGGACCAAATCGACATGGTGCTGGTGATGACGGTGGAGCCCGGCTTTGGCGGACAAGCCTTTATGGAGCACATGATGTCCAAGGTGCGGGCCATACGGGAGGAAATCGACCGGAGAGGGCTTTCGGTTCTTCTGGAAGTGGACGGCGGCATCGACGAAATCACCGGCCCCATCGCCGCCCGGGCGGGAGCCGACGTGTTTGTGGCGGGCTCCTCCCTCTTTAAGCAGAAGGACTACGCCGCGGCCGTCAAAAACTTGCGGGAGCGCTGTGCCGGCGCTCTTTCCCCTCAAGGTTGATGGATTATTTCGCCCCCAATCGGGCACTTTTATAAGAGGCGGGTTTAACCCTCCAGTTCTGCCAGCGTTTCGATGGCGTTCTGGCAGATGAGAAGTTTGCCGTGTTCTTCGGTAAAGGCTGCCAGAACGGCCCCTTCCCCTACAGGCCTTCCGTATTCCGAAAAATACAGGACGCTGCCATGGTCGGAATAGTCCAAAGGCCAGATGACCAGCCGGTACTGTTGTTCCAGCAGATAGAGGCTGCTGCGGAGAATCCGGTGGATATACCGCCGCTTGGCCCCGCTGCAAGCCTGAATCAGGGCTTCGGTGCTGTCAAAGGCAAACACCACCGGGGACGGGCCCGGCACAAACCGCCCGGCGGCAAACACCTCTCCCCCCTGTAAGCGGGTGTAATAGATGACACAGCCCCCGTCCTGACTGGGGAACACCTCTATGTATAACTTGGCGCGCCGGGGGTTGAACCCTGTCTGAGCGCGCCCTTTTTCTAACAGGGACACCAAAGCTTTGCGGGTGTTTTCGTCGGAATAGTCAATGCTCTCGTAACGGATGCCCATTTCTTCAAGGTCCTTGCGGGTTAGAGATACTTTGAGCTTGTCGGAATCTACCAGGAAAAATTCCATCTCCCACCCTCCTTCCAGCCCTGCGCTTGGGATTAGAGACGCCTCCGCCTACATTTTGATTCGGGGCGCTTTGGGTAACCTTCCAGCAATCTGTAAAAAGGAAGACGAAACCATGCCGATGTTTTCCAAGGGAATTGTGCTGAGCCAGCACAAAGAACCCGCATTTTCCAAGCCCATTCTCCGCTTTGTCCATCCTCAGACCGATTCCCTCAAGCTGGATTTGAAAAAGCTTACCGTACAGTCCAAGCAGGAGGCCATCATCGAGATTGCCCGCCTGGCCCGGATTGTGGACGAGCGGGATGGCAAGCTTCTGTACCGCAAATTAAAGAAGTGCCAGGGCAAGGCCAAAATCGTCATCGCCGACGCGTTGGACGACGAGCCCTATGTTTCCAGCCGGATTGCGCCTCTCCTGCAAATGGGGGAGGAGGTGGCCGACGGCCTGGACCTTTGCTGCACCGTGGCCGGCTGCCAGGAAAAAAGCATTATGGTCTATAAGATGATCACCGACCTGGAGACCCGTATTCCCCGCACCATTCAAAAAATCAAAGTGATGCGGGTGAGAGGCGGATACCCGGCTTCCCAGGAGCGGCGGCTGAGCCACCTGGGGGACACCCCCCGTCTGGTGGTGGGGGTGGGGGCCCTCATCCACCTGGCCCGGGCGGTTTATCAGCAGAAGCAGCAAAGCACCGTGTTTTTGACGGTGGCGGGCAACTGTGTGTCCAGCCCCATGAATTTGGAAGTATCCCTGGGCATGACCGTCATGCAGGTGTTGGAGCGCTGCGGCCTTTCCCAGCAGCCCACCCGCGTGGTTTGCGGCGGTTCCATGACCGGCGTTTCCATCATGGACACCGAAAATACGCTGGTCACCCACACCACCCGGGCGATTTTAGCCTTCCGGGAAAATCAGCGGGACGCCCACTACAACTGCATCGGCTGCGGCCGGTGCGAACAGGTTTGCCCCTCGGGCCTCAACCCCATGTATATCCACCGGTTTGTGCAGACCCACTACTATAAGGGGTTTTCCCTCTTCGACCCGCAGCTTTGCATTGGCTGCGGCACCTGCAGCTATATCTGTCCCTCCAAGCTGGAGGTATCCTCCTCGGTGGCCAAAGCCAAGGCCTACGTTTTGGGGGATTCTGCGGACACCCAGGAGGAAAGCGAGCCGGCAACGAATTCTTCCAAGCCGGAACAAGGAAAACCCGCTCCAAAGCAAAGTCCCCGTCCCAAAGAAGCCCGGCAGTCCCCGGAGGACGACCTGCTCAAAGATTTGCCCAACGCCCAATAATCTTTGCCTTGTATGGAATAACCCGAATGGAGGATGTATGCAACTTAAGCAGTATCCCGCTCCTCATATACGAAACAGCCAAACCACAAGGGGAGTGATGGCGGACGCCATCGCCGCCCTGAGCTTTTTGTACGCCATGGCCTATTACTACCACGGCCCCCGCCCCCTGGTGATGGGCCTTGGCTCGGTGGCCATCTGCCTGCTCTGCGATGTTCTGTGCACCGTCATTGCCCGCAGGCGATATAACCTTTCGGATTATTCCGCCATTGTCACCGGCATGATTTTGCCGTTGATGATGCCAGCCTCGGTGGATTACCGCATTGTGGCGGTGGCGGGGATTTTTGCCATTGTGGTGGCCAAGGCTCCCTTTGGCGGCGTGGGGCACAATGTCTTTAATCCGGCGGCGGCGGGTTTTTCCTTTGCCGCCATCTGCTTTGGAGACGCGCTGTTTACCTATCCTCCCGCCGATTTAAAGCTGCCGCTGTGGGGATCCATCGAATTCCCCTTAACTTCCTCCCCCGCCTTTGTGCTGCGGTTGGGGGGAACGCCCAACTACGACTCCATGTCCATCCTGCTGGGGAAGTACCCCGGCCCCATGGGCGCCACTAATATTCTAGTGCTCGTTGCCTGTCTGATATACCTGGTTTCCCGGGGAACGATACGGTGGTCCATGCCTTTAAGCTTCTTCGCCACCGTTGGGGTGCTGGCCTTTGCCTTTCCCCGCAGCGCCGCCGGCGGCCTTGCCTCGGTGGTTTACGAGCTGGCTTCCGGGCTGCTGCTGTTTGGCGGCATCTTTTTGCTGGGGGACCCGGTGACCACCCCCAAGCGGGAAATGTCCAAGGTGGCCTTTGCTATCACGTCAGGTGTGATGGTGATGCTGTTCCGCCACTTTGGCAACATGGAGGAGGGCATCACCTTTGCCCTGCTGGTGATGAACGCCGCCGTCTGGGGATTTGACATGGCGGGGGAATATGTTGCCCGCATGATTAGGAGGAGAAAACTTGAAACTCTCGAAGGTGCGAAGGTACCGAAAAAAGTCTAAGCTGATTGCCGCTTTGTTTGCCCACAGCCCGGCGGTGATGATTGGCCTTTGCCTGCCCTTTTTGATTGCCGCCTCGGTGAGCCTGCGGGCCGCCGCCACCCTTTCCCTGGAGCTTTTGGCAGTGCATATGGGAAGTACGGGGGTCGCCCTGTTGGCAAGCTACTACTGCCCCCGCCGGTACCGCCTGCCGGTGATTGTGACGGCGTCCACCCTTTTGATGGTGGTCATGCGGCTGTTGCTGATGGTTCTGTATCCCGCCATCGTGGACTCCTTGGGCATATACATCTACCTGATGGCGGTCAACGGGTTGACGTTAACCCAAACCCGGGCTCTGGAGGACAAAGCAAAGCCTTTGCCGGTACTGCGAAAAGCCATTTCCAACGTTTTTGGCTTTTCGGCCATCGTGTTTTTGCTCTCTCTCTTCCGGGAATACTGGGGCAGCGGAACCCTTTGGGGAGTTCCGGTTCCGGCTCCCGTGCAGCTGCCGGGCGTTTTGGTGCCCTTTTTTGGCTTTATTCTGGTGGGCTTTTTGCTGGCCGCCACCAACCTGCTCAATAAGAAGCTGCTGGCCCTCGCCATCCGGGAACGCGCCCTACAGGAAGCTCGCTTTACCGTTGTGGAAGAAGACGTACAATTATAAACCAAAAAACATATACCTGTGGGACTTTCCTTACCATTCGCGCCCGCACGGTTTTGGAGATTGCCATGGAAAATTCCTTCCTGCTTTTTATCTCCACCGCCATTACGGCTCTTGCGGTGGAAAACGCGGTGTTTGCCCGCGGCCTTGGGATGGACAACGAAGCCGCCTTCATCAAAAACCCCCGGGAGGGCCTTTTGATGGGCGGAGTCTTTGGCTGGGTGATCTTTTGGAGCGCCTGGCCCATTTCCCTCACCAACTATCTGCTGCGGGGCCGCTCTTATGTGATGATTATCCGGCCGCCGATGTATCTGGCAGGGGTTTTGGCCGTCTGCCTTCTGACCCAATATCTCAGCCGCAAGTACCTGAAAAGGGAAGAGCTGGCCGCTGTGATTCGCAGGACTTTGCCCGTCGCCACCTTTAACAGCGCTTTGTTTGCGGTGTTTTTCCTCTCCGCGTCCCAGAATTTTCTGCTGACCCAGACTTTGGGGTACGCCGTGGGTTCCGCGTTGGGCTACACCGTTGCCATTTTTGTGATCTATTACGCTCGCAAACGGCTGGCCATCAGCGCCGTGCCCCGCGCCTTCCGGGGGCTTCCCATTCTGCTGATTTATCTGGGTCTGTTGTCCCTGGCCTTGTACGGACTCATTGGCCACAACCTGCCTACCTGACGACTGCATACCCTGGCATCATCTTTACTGGAGGTGACGTCTTGTCTCGGCCATATAAGCCATATAAAATCAAGCGAACCAAGTACACCGGCCCCGTCAAAGCCCGGCCTCATCCTGTGTTTGTGGCCCTGGTGGTGCTGGGAGTTCTTGGTTTGGGCTATTTGGGCTTTGCCAGTTATGCCCCGATTTACAACGCCATTATGAACCGAACGCAAGCCTCGTCCCAAGCCTCTCCGCCGCCGCAGGTTCCCGAAGCAAGCATTCCGGAAGAGCCGGAAGAAGAGGCGCCACCCCCAGAACCGGAACCCGCTGTTCCGGAACAATTTCGGGCGGTATATCTGCCCGCCGCTCTGCTGAAGGATAACGCCGCGTTGAATTCTTTTTTGGAGGAAATCAAGGGCAGCCCCCTCAACGCGGTGATGGTGGACATCAAAGACAAAAGCGGCCAGGTGCTGTTTACTTCGCAAAACCCACAGGCGATGAAATGGCAGGCGGTGGCGCCCGACGCCATTGACTTGTCCGCCCTGGCCTCCCGTTTGGAAGAGCAGGGGCTATCC
>JAKPGH010000262.1 GCA_029550985.1 Bacillota bacterium | reverse complement strand
GCGGTCGCCGGGAGCAAACTTGGTGACCAGTTCGCCGACTTCCACCACAACGCCTACCGCTTCATGGCCCAGAATCACGTTTTGTCTGGGGCCGGAACCTCCGTGAGACATGTGTGTATCGGAACTGCAGGGCGCAACAATGGTGGGGCGAACAATGGCATCCATGGGGCCTGCCACAGGGCGGGGCTTCTCCATCCAGCCGGTTTTGTTGACCTCAAGCATGCCAAAACCGCGCATCGTAGCAGTGTTCGTTTGAGTACTCATAAAGCAATACCTCCATTATCCTTTGGTAAATTGAACAAATTGATTTCACGGTGAAGAATATTTTTCCTAAATTGTCAATCTTTTGACAATCTCTGGAACACCTTTTCGACTAATTCTTACTTTTTGCATCCTTAGCATACAATTTTAATGGGTATTTGTAAAATACATTAATCCTAAGATGTTATAGCTTGAAATTATAACTTGTGGTATCATAGGTTTAACCACCATATTAGAAGAATGCGGTGATGACATGACACTCAATCAGTTGCGATACTTTGTAGAGGTTTGCAGGCAGGGCAGCATTACCAAAGCGGCGGAAGTTCTGCACGTTTCCCAGCCATCCATTTCCAATGCCATACTGGATTTAGAGGAGGAATTGGGGGTAAATTTATTTCATCGAATTAAAATGCGGCTTTCCCCCACTCAGGAAGGCTATTACTTTTTTCAGGGGATCTCCCGCATTTTATCCCGGCTGGATTTGCTGGTCAGCGACATGCAGGACATGGGAAAGAAAAACAAAATGATTCGCATCGGCGTGCCGCCCATGATTGGCACCTTCCTCTTCCCTGATATTTTTGATTTGTTTCACAAAGAATATCCAGACGTTATGCTGGAAATGGTGGAGTACGGCTCCCTGAAAACCCAGGAAATGGTGCTGAGCGAGGAGCTGGATGTGGCCCTTGCCGTCACCGACGAAAAGGAAACCCGCCTCAACCACATTCACCTGATGCGGACCTCTCTGCTCTACTGTGTGGATAAAAGCCATCCCATAGCCGGGGCAAAGTCCATTGCCCTGGAGGATTTGGACAACACCCCCGTGATTTTGATGCAGGAGGGTTCTTACCAAACGGAACTGTTGCGGCAGCTTTTCCAACGCTTGAACATTCACCCCAAAATCATCATGTATTCCAACCAGCTGTATACCATCAAACACATGCTGGCCCGCAGCCAGGCCGGCGCCTTCATGTTTGAGCATGTCCTCAAGATGCACCCCGACTTGGTGGGAATTCCTCTCAAGGAGCCCATTGACCTGAACATCTCCCTGATTTGGAAGAAGGACCGCCACCTTTACAGCTATACCAGCCAGCTGATCGAAATCGTCAAAAAGCACTATTCCAAGAAAAGCAATGAATCCGCGCATAAATCCCAATAATGCAATGTAAAAACAGGAGCCTTTCGGCTCCTGTTTTTACATGGGATAGTCTTCGTAAAAAATCATATCGTCTTCTTTCCCCCCCGGCGGAATGATGGGAAAAACCCTCTGCCCCACCGGGATGACGCAGTCCACCACACAGGGGCCCTCGCAGGCGAGCGCCTGCTGCAGCACCGGGCGGATATCGCTGCTCTTTTGGATGCGAAGGCCGGTGGCGCCAAAGGCTTCGGCCAGTTTGCAAAAATCGGTTTTCCGGTTGATGTAGGTGTAGGAATAGCGCCCCTGGTAAAACAGCTTCTGCCACTGATGCACCATGCCCAGCACCCCGTTGTTCATCACAATCACCACAATGGGCAGCCGGTGGGTGACCGCGACGGCCAGCTCCGCCATATTCATGTGGAAGCTGCCGTCTCCGGTAAAGAGAATCACCGGGCGCCCCGGATTGCCGATGCAGGCTCCGTTGGCCGCCCCCATGCCGTAACCCATGGCCCCCAGCCCGCAGGAGCTGAGGAAACTCCGGGGCTTTGGGAAGGCATAGTACTGGGCCACCAGCATCTGATGCTGCCCCACGTCGGTGACCACAATCGCCTCCGGTCCCGCCAGGGTGCGCAAAACGGCAATCACCTCCCGGGGATTGGGCTCCTCCCCTTCGCTTTTGGCGACGGGCAGGGCGTTGAGGGCTTTGTGGCGGAGCAGGGTGTGCAACCATTCCCTGTGCTCCATGGGAGGCAACCGCTCCTCCAAAGCGGAGAGGATTTCCCCCGCATCCCCCACCACGGCGACGTCCGCCCGGACGTTTTTGCCGATTTCCTGGGGACAGATATCCAAATGGACAATGGCGGCGTTTTTGGCAAACAGCTTCCGGTTTCCCGCCACCCGGTCGGAAAATCTGGCCCCGACGGCCAGCAGCAAATCGCATTGGGTGACGGCTGTGTTGGCGGTGGCGGTGCCGTGCATCCCCACCATCCCCAAATTCAGCTCGGAACCCGCCGGCATGCTGGTCAACCCCATCATGCTCATGCAGACGGGGATTTGCAGTTTTTTGGCGAAGCGTTGCAGCTGTTCGGCGCCGTCGGAAAAAGTGACGCCTCCCCCGCAGTAAATCAGGGGGCGCCGGCTTTGGGAAATAAGGTCCGCTACCTTTTGAAGGGCTTCTTCGTCCAGCTTGGGATTGGGCAGCGGAACCGCCCGCCCGGCAGGGACATAAGACACCCTTTGGGCGGTGACGTCCTTGGGGAAATCGATGAG